>CAXUCT010000091.1:11736-12576 GCA_964249415.1 uncultured Bryobacteraceae bacterium
TGCTTACGCCCGCAGTGGACTGAACACTGCCGGGACACAAGATCCTTCGCGGTCAGCATTACGTGCCGGTGGGGCGAATCACCACTCTCGCGTGCATAGTGACGTAGAAAACTTTGCGGAAAATAAACCTGTTTGTTTGTGACTGCTACTTCTGTGGTGGTTCGCTTAGGGAAGCCAAGGATTCGCACGAGTTGGTAGATTGATGCCAATGGCGAGATGCTTAGCGGTTCTCCTTTTTGTAACGGTAATCGGTTCGGCTGAGCCGGTGAATATTTCGGAGCAATATATGGGGACGGCGCAGAAGCTGATAGAGGCAGCGCTGGTGGATCAGGATGGGCTTAATCGGCTTGAGTACTTGTGTGACCGAATCGGGAATCGAGTGAGCGGGTCGGAGTCGCTGGAGCGGGCGATTGAATGGTCTGCGGGGGAGATGCGTAAAGCGGGGCTTGAAAACGTGAGGACGCCGCCGGTGAAGGTGCCACATTGGGTGAGAGGCAATGAATCGGCGGTGATGATGGCACCCATTGAGAAGCGGCTGACGATGATTGGATTGGGGATGAGCGTGGCGACGCCGCGCGCGGGAATTACGGCCGAGGTGGTGGCGGTTACCGATTTCGACCAACTGGAAGCGATGGGCCGGGATAAAATCGCCGGGAAAATCATTTTGTTCAATCCGGTGTGGAAGGGTTATGGGGAAACGGTGATGTACCGGATATCCGGCGCATCACGCGCGGGGGAATTAGGGGCGGTGGCCGTGCTGGTGAGGTCAATGACGGGTTTCGGTTTGCAGACGCCGCATACGGGAACTTTAGAGTATGCCGAAGACACGCCGAAGATTCC
>CAXUCT010000092.1:0-242 GCA_964249415.1 uncultured Bryobacteraceae bacterium
GTCAACCTTTGTACCGTGGTCCCATTCGCCCCGGCCAGCCGTTTATGCGCGGCCCGGGTGGGCCTCCGTCTCCGGGCGGTCCCATGCAGCCCGGATTCGTACAGCGCCGGCCTGGAATGCGGCCGATGCATCCGACCACGCTGCGGCCTGAATCAGCCACGCCGCTGCCGACGGAGCAACAGCGCCGTCATCAGGCCAAGCCCGTAGGCGCGGGCCGCACGCGCGTCGGCGATCAGCCAGCA
>CAXUCT010000092.1:252-1043 GCA_964249415.1 uncultured Bryobacteraceae bacterium
GGAGCTTTCCGAAAAACTGGGTGTAAAGGCAAACCTGGTGATCAAGAAGCTGGTGGAGACGAAGAAGATTTTCGCCACCATCAACCAAACCCTCGACGTGAAGCTGGCGGAGGAGTTGGCGCGCGAATTTGGCGCCTCGACAAACCAGGTCAGCTACGAGGAAGAGACCACGCAGGATGTGGAGCTTGCCGAGGAGACCAAAGACCTTGTCAGGCGCGCGCCGGTTGTGACGATCATGGGTCACGTAGATCACGGAAAGAAGTCGCTGCTGGATGCGATCCGGCAGACGAATGTGGCGGGGCGCGAAGCCGGTGGCATCACGCAGCACATTGGCGCGTATCATATCGAAAAGAACGGTCGCAAGATCGTGTTTATCGACACGCCAGGCCATCAGGCGTTTACGCGCATGCGGGCTCGGGGCGCCAAAGTCACTGACATTGTGGTGCTGGTTGTTTCAGCGGACGACGGCGTTATGCCGCAGACGCTGGAGGCGATCGACCATGCCCGGGCAGCTAAGGTGCCCATGTTGGTTGCGATTAACAAGATCGATAAGCCGGATGCGCAGCCGGATCGCGTAAAGCAGCAGCTTGCGGATCGGGGCCTGCTGGCAGAAGATTGGGGCGGCGATGTAGTGATGGTTCCGGTTTCGGCTAAGAAGGGCCAAAACCTGGACCTACTGCTGGAGATGATTTTGTTAGTGGCCGACCTGCAGGATCTGAAAGCAAATCCCGCCCGGCCGGCGACCGGTAGCGTTCTTGAAGCGAAGCTGGATCGAGGGCGCGGCCCCGTCG
>CAXUCT010000092.1:1053-12385 GCA_964249415.1 uncultured Bryobacteraceae bacterium
CAATGGAACCCTGCGCGTGGGTGAGTTCTTCATCTGCGGCGCGCTGTTTAGCAAAGTGCGGGCCATGTTTGACGATCGCGGGAATCCAGTAAAGGAAGCCGAGCCGTCGATGCCGGTAGAAGTCATCGGTCTGGACAGCTTGCCTGAAGTGGGCGACGCGTTCCAGGTGATCTCGGACACTTCAAAGGCCAAGCAGATTGTTATCTATCGCGAGGCGAAAGCACGTGATGTGGCTATGGCCAAGGGCGCGCGCGTGGCGACGCTCGATTCCTTGCACAAACAGTTTAAGGAAGGCCAGCTTAAAGATCTGAACTTGATTATCAAGGCAGACGTGGGCGGCACGGCAGAGGTGCTGTCGGACAGCTTGCAGCAGCTTTCGAATGATAAAGTGCGCGTTCGGGTTCTGTTAACCGGCGTGGGCGCGATTACCGAGTCCGATGTGGACTTGGCCTCTGCATCGGAAGGCATCGTGATCGGCTTCAACGTGCGTCCAGAACGCAACGCGCAAGCGCGAGCCGACCATGAAAAGGTGGAGATCCGGCAGCACAGCATCATTTACGAGCTCCTGGACGAGATCAAACTGGCGATGACCGGATTGTTGGATCCGGTGTACAAAGAGAACATCCTGGGGCACGCGGAGGTTCGCGAGACATTCAGGATCAGCAAGGTGGGTACTGTCGCGGGTTGCTACGTTTCGGACGGCGCCATTCGCCGGGACAGCCAGATCCGCGTGCTCCGCGGCCGGGATGTGGTTCACACAGGGCGCATCGAAGCGCTTAAGCGCTTTAAGAACGATGCGAGCGAGGTAAAGAACGGCGTGGAATGCGGTATCTCGCTGGTGAATTTCAATAACATTGAAGCCGGAGACGTACTGGAGGCGTTCGCCATGGAGCGCGTCGCGGTGGAGTTGCCGGTACCGTCGCGCTAGGGTACTATCGTGGCCCGAGAACCGCTTGCTTACGCGCGCGGCTCAGAACGGGGCCCGTGCCTTCGCCTATGCCTGCAATCGGGGTCCTCACAATCGAGATTCACGTGGAGCAATCACATTCGCTCAAAGACAAGCGCCACGTGGTGAAGAGCCTGAAAGACAGGTTGCGCGACCGCTTTAATGTTTCGGTAGCGGAGATCGATTTTCTGGATTCGTGGCAGAGCTCGGTGGTAGCGGCGGTGACTGTTTCGCGCGATCGCGTTCACGCAGCGCAAGTGTTGCAGGCCGTGGAAGCGCATGCGGCGGGCCTTTTGGGCGGCGCGTTGACAGGAAGTAACATCGAGTGGCTGTGACGGAGCTACCGTTCATTCGAAGTTTCGAAGGCGAGGATTCTACACTGGGAGGCGGGGCATGGATAACCATCGGGCCGAGCGCGTTTCCGAAGCGCTGCGTGAGGAGTTGGGCGAGATGATCGCCTATGAGCTCTCCGATCCCCGCATCGGCGATGCGACAGTGACTGAGGTATTGGTGTCACCGGATATGAAGCATGCGCAAGTGCGGCTGCATCTAGGCACGGGCGTGAAGCAGCAGAAGGAGACCATCGAAGCGCTGTCCGGTGCTCGCCATTTTCTGCGGCGGCAACTGGCAGAGCGTTTGACTCTGTTCCGCATACCCGAACTGCACTTCGAGGCGGATGTGCCTGCCGCGAACGGCAAGAGCCGTATGGACCATCTGCTGAAGCGCGTCCGGCGCGGGCGTCCGCGTGATGCTGAACAAAGCCCGTCGAGCTAGAACGGCTCTCAGCCCCGGTCACTCTACTATGGATGTGCGTGCCTAATTCACCAGACGTTCGCCCGCTTGTGCGCCACGATTTAGGGGAGGCTTTATGCGGCTGGCGCCTGTGAGCGGCCGATTTCTGGAGGCGTGCCGCCGCCGGACGACCGATGTTCGACCGGTGTGGTTTATGCGCCAGGCGGGCCGCTATATGAAGCCGTATCGGGACATTCGCGCGAAACACGGCATCCTGGAGATCTGCAAGAATCCGGAGTTGGCGGCTGCGGTCACGTTGCAGCCCGTTGAAATCCTGGACGTGGATGCGGCTATCATTTTTGCCGATCTCTTGCTGCCGATTGAGCCGATGGGCTTGAAGCTGGAGTTCGTCAGCGGCGAAGGTCCCGTGATTGAAAACGCCATCACGGAAGCGGAAGACATCGACGGCCTGTCTACCAGCCGGACAGACGATTTGGGCTATGTGGGCGAAGCGATCAAGCTGGTGGGGCGCGCGCTTGCCGGCAGAGTTCCCATTGTGGGCTTCGTCGGCGCCCCTTTCACTCTCGCCAGTTACATGATTGAGGGCGGCCCCTCTAAGACTTTTTTGAAAACCAAGAAGCTGATGTTCGGCGACGAAATTATGTGGCGGCGCCTGCTGGGGAAACTGGTTGACGTGCTGGGCGATTTTGCGCTTCTACAGATTTCAGCGGGCGCGAGAGCAATTCAGGTATTCGATAGCTGGGTGGGGGCGCTGAGTCCGGAAGATTATGTTCGCTACGTGCAGCCTTACTCGCGCGCTTTGATTGAACGCATACGTGCCGCCGGAGTGCCGGTAATTCATTTCGGCACCGGGGCAGCGGGATTCATTAAAGAACTGCACGCCGCCGGCGGCGACGTGATTGGCGTCGATTGGCGCATTAACATCGATCAAGCGTGGATGGATATCGGCTATCGCTCCGCGATACAAGGCAATCTGGATCCGGTGGCTCTTTTTGCACCTCTGCCGGAGCTACGCACCAAGGTGACGGATCTGCTGAGAAGAACCGGCACGCGGCCAGGACACATTGTGAACCTGGGACACGGAATTTTGCCTGAGACGCCCGTGGAAAACGTAAAAGCGGTGGTCCAGATTGTACGCGAGTTTCACCGCTAACAAGTGGCAGACGTAAACGCAGCAGACGCGCAGGTAGGCATTATTGGGGGCGGCGTCTCCGGCCTGGCAACGGCGTATTTTCTCTCGCGCCTCGGTATCCGCACCACCATGATCGAGAAGTCGAATCGTCTGGGCGGCTTGATTAAGACCGACCTTATCGAAGGCTGCCGGCTTGAGGCGGGCCCAGACAGCTACATCTCGACGAAGCCGGCTGTCAGCGAGCTTTGCGGAGAACTGGAGGGCATCGAAGGCGGTTCCCTACAGCACGAGATTATCGGCTCAAACGATGCACTGCGCCGGGTGCTGGTGGTCCGCAAGGGCCGATTGATTCCTCTACCCAAGGGCATGGTGATGATGGCGCCCGCGGAGTGGAAACCGGTACTTAGTTCGCCGCTGTTTAGCGCGGCGACAAAGCTGCGTTTTCTGCACGAGACTTTGTCGCTGCCTCGCGACCGGCCGGCCGATGTATCGATTGAGCAGTTGGTGCTGGATCATTTCGGCCGCGAGGTGCTCGAATATCTGGCAGAGCCACTGCTTTCGGGAGTTTACGGGGGCTATGCCGGGCAGCTCAGCGCGGGGAGCGTGCTGCCTCGATTTATGGATTACGAGAGGAAGTATGGAAGCTTGGTGCGTGGTGTGCGGCGCGAGCGCCGCGAACGTCCGCAAACAACCAGCCTGTTTCTTTCATTGCGGGGCGGCATGGAGACGCTGACTAACTCGCTTTCGCGGGCCATTTGCCGCTCCACAGCGGTGTTGCACGGGGAGGCGACATCCATTGAAAGGACAGCGCCCGGGTGGCGTGTTCATGCAGACGGACAAACGACAGAAGCCACGCAGCTGGTTATGGCCTGCCCCGCGTATGCGGCTGCCGCTCTACTCGAACGCGAGTTGCCCGCCTTGTCGTCCGAGCTGAACGCGATTCCGTACTCTTCCGCGGTGCTGGTGACGCTGGTCTACGAAACTTCAAAGTTGAATCATGCGCTGGATGCTTTTGGTTTCCTGGTGCCTCGCGCGGAGCGGAAAACTATTGCGGCCGCCACCTGGATTGACACAAAGTTTCCGTCCCGGATTCCTTCGGGGTTGTCGGCTTTACGAGCATTCATTGTGGAACCGGAAGCGAGCAGGCTTCTGAACAGCTCAAAGGAAGAGTTAGTCCGCTTGACGGCGTGGGATTTCGAACGCCTGATGGGAATAACCGCCACTCCGAAATTTTCCACCGTTTACTTCTGGCCACGCTCCATGCCGCAGTATGTGGTAGGTCACGAGGCGCGTTGCCACCGGATTGCTCAGCTTGTAAGTGAGACTAAGGGACTGTATTTAGTAGGGAACTGGTATTCAGGCGTGGGGGTTCCGGATTGCGTCCGGATAGCCAAAGAAACGGCGAATGTAATTGGGGCAGCGATGTCCGGCAGGAGGGTTCATGCTGCCGAGGGTTGACCATGGGGGCGTGAACGGATTTTCACGTTTGATACCCGGCTAATTACAAATCCAAGTGTTCACTCTTTGATGTCACTTACGTCTTACCACTGCGAGAGAAATGTCCGCATATAGAATGAAAGAAGATAGTAGGAGGAGTAATAAATGAAAGTTCTTGTAGGATTAACAATGGCTGCGCTAATGTCTGTTCCGGCATTTGCCCAGAAGAGCGCCGGAGCCCGTTTGCAGGCTGCGACGGATGATCTGAACGCGATGATGAACGCGTCTGACAAGGGCATTCCGCAGGATTTGATAGGTAAGGCAAGCTGTGTTGTGGTGGTCCCGAATCTGAAGAAGGGCGGGTTCATTATCGGGGCGGAATATGGAAAAGGGTTTTTCACGTGCCGGAAAACGAGCGGAGTGGGTTGGAGCGCACCTGGTTCGGTGCGGATCTCGGGCGGCAAGTTTGGTCTCCTCATCGGTGGAGCAGAAACCGACGTGGTCATGCTGGTGATGAACCAGACGGGTATGGATCACCTACTCGCAGACAAGTTTCAGTTAGGCGGTGAAGCTTCGGCAGCAGCAGGACCGGTAGGCCGTGATTCTTCCGCCATGACCGATGCTGAACTACACGCGGAAATCCTCACCTATTCGCGGTCGCGCGGTATTTTCGGCGGCCTTGATCTTACTGGCGCGGCCATGACCGAAGACCACGACGCGAATAAAGAGCTCTATGGTCAAGACCTGAGCAATAAAGAGATTGCCACCGGCGATGTTAAGACACCTGCCGAAGCAAAACCTTTTATTCATACGCTGGACCGAATCTCCTCGCGCAAGTAACTGCAGCATCAACTTACTCGCTGAAAGCCACCCAGACCGTCTGGGTGGCTTTTTGCATTTGCGAATGGCAAGCAGGCGAGAATAGAGAGTTGACCCAGTTGAGACCTATCGCATGCCCATGGATGTGCTGGATGGTGTTTGCCGGCGTGGTGAGCCCGCAGATCCAGCAAGCGCCACCTGGCCCAAAACCTAACGCGCCCCCGGTGGATATGGCGGCGAAACCAGACGCGCCGCTGCCCCAAACAGATCCTGCTAAGGACCTGATTCCTGCGTTACGGCAGTTCATGCAGGTCTTTTCCACGGTGCAGGCGGAGGCAGCGGATCAGGCACCCGTTGAAAAGCTTATCTATGAAGGCGCCATCCCTTCCATGCTGCGGCAGCTGGATCCTCACACGCAGTTTTTCGATCCCGCTCAGTTTCAACAACTGCAACAGATGGAGGACTCCGAGCAGAAGGGATTCGGCAGCATCGTTTCGGTGCTCCCGGGCCAAGTTATTTTTCTTCAGACGCTGCCCGGCACGCCCTCAAACAAAGCGGGTATCCAGGCGGGAGACGAGTTGGTCGCGGTAAACGACATTGCGATTCGTAACTTGGAGCCAGAGCAAATTATCGGGCTGCTGACCGAAGCACGGCAGCAGAAGGTGCGACTCTATGTGCGGCGCCAGGGTTCGGCGAGGCTGCTGGATTTCGCGCTGATGCCGGAACTAGTGGACTCGCCGAGCGTAGACCGCGCCTTCCTGCTGCGGCCGGGATTTGGATATATCCGCATCGCGAGCTGGGATGTGCAGACGGCGAAGCAGCTCCACGCCGCTATAGATAAGCTGGGTGCATCAAAGCTGAGCGGGCTAGTGCTGGATCTACGCAACAACCCAGGTGGAGTGGTGAGAGCCGCACTTGAGGCGGCTGCGATGTTTCTGCAGCCGGGCCAGAGAATTCTAACTGCGAAAGGCCGGGCCAGCGAGGACCAGCCCGCTGACGTTCCGAAGAATGCCACTCCGTTCCAGTTCAAGGTGGCTGTTTTGATCAACGAGAAAACAGCCAGCGCATCGGAGATCCTAGCGGGGGCATTGCAAGACCATGATCGAGCCCTGATTGTCGGCGAGCCCAGCTATGGCAAGGGACTGGTGCAGAGCGTATTACCGCTGTCGGACGGGACGGGACTCGCTATCACGACCGCGTTCTATTACACGCCAAGCGGCCGCTCCATTCAGCGCCCGCTGCGTAACTCCGCCCTGTCCGACACGTTCCGTAGCGACCGGGAAGAGCCAGTATACAAGACGGACAAAGGGCGGGTGGTGACCGGCGGGGGAGGAATCCAGCCTGACATTCGCGTGCCCCCGGCGCCGCTCAACGCGCTTAAAGCAGTCTTGGATGGCAGCGGCGCTATTACAGCTTTCGCCACGCAGTACCTATCCGGACACTCGCCGCTTGCGGGTTCCTTCAATGTAACTCCTGAGCTTCTGGATGACTTCAGAGTTTTTTTGGCTGTACGTCAGATTCAGCCGGAATTGGGGGAGTGGAGCGCTGAACGTGGCTGGATCAGTAATCGATTGAAAGAAGAGATAGTTACGCAGGCCCGGGGGGTTGACAAAGGCGATGAAATCCTGGCGCAACACGATCCCCAAGTACAAGCTGCATTGAAGGCCTTGCAAACAGGCGCGCTGGTTGCCGGCCTGTTTGGTAACAGTTAAACCGTAGAAGTCCGTGTGCGACGGCGGCCGTAGACGGCGAACACCAGGAAAGCGATACCTGAGAGAGTTAACGCCGAAGGTTCCGGAGTGCCTGTTTGCAGGACTTGAATGGAATCTATGTTCCAGAAGCCTGCATCGTTTCTGGAGGTGAAGGAGACTGCGGGTGAACTGCTGTTGGCTCCAGCCTTTAGAGAATATATTGTATAGTTATCGGCAGTTACTTGCTTGATCGGCTGACTTGTAATGTTTCCCAAGGTGATACTGAAGTTGTTGAGGTAATTACTCTGCGGCGTGGTGTCATTAAACACCTCGACGGTAACCGTATAAACGTCACTGTAGATCAGGTTACTCAATGTCTGGCTTAGAGTAATCTCGCCACCGACCGCGCCAAAGTAAGCAGCGTAAAGGCCGCTGTACTGGTTGGAATTCTCGACACCGTAATAGATGCCATTATTTGCCGAGGCGGAGCGGGTACCTTTTAGCGTCCAATCCGTGAAATCACCGGTCTCAAAGCCGCAATTCTGGACGAAGTTTGACGGAGTGGCGCAGACGTCCGCCGCGAAAGCATGGGATGCGCAGAGGCCCGCCGCAAGGGTGATGAGTACACTAGTTTTTTGCACGTATTTAGTTTCCTTATCCGGAGATTGAACCGCAATAGCTAACGAGCGGTAGCTGGTGTTGAAGTATGGCCCAGCGACACGCCGAAGTTCATCACCAGGTTATAAGCGTTCACGGTGCCTATCCCGGTAGCGTAATCATATCCGAAAGTAGCCGCATAGGCGGGTAAGTTTGTTGTGTCGGAGCTGGAAAGGATGCCATAGAAATTCGTGGCAGAGGCCGGAGTCCCGCCGGAATAACAGTTATGTGACCCGGTACAGTTTACTGCGATGTCCCCCAAAGTGACGTCATAGAAGATGCAGTTACTAGCGACGCGGTTCCCGTTGGTTGAATTGCAGGCGGCGTTGCCGGTTGATCCGTACTCAGTGGACGCAAGGGAATAGAGATGGGGATTAATAAGACCCTGGGCTGAGCCGAGGCGCTGATTGATTAGGGCTTGGATTCCGGCCATGATAGGAGACGAGATGGAAGTGCCGCCAAAGCCTACCCAAGTGTCGATGGTGCCGAGGCATGAGGCTCCACCGGCGGCGGTATCGGACCAACAGGCAGGGTAATAGTAGCCCCACACACCATTCGCCGCAAAGAGCGAAATGTCGGGGATGTCCCGGACTCCATCGCTAGGAACGCCGAAGGCCGCCTGCCAGGAGGGTTTGGGATAACCTGCGCAAGTACCGCCAACGTAACCCCGCGCCGCGGCGGTTCCTGTCGCGCAACCGCTAGGGCCCCCGCTGCCGGATGCGGTTGTAATTTCACCCGATTTAGGATGTTTTGCATGCAGGTAATTGCAGTAGCTTGACGGGCCGGACGTAGAGGAGTGCCCATTGTAACTCGCAAGCAAAGCGTTGGCACAGGAGTCATTCCAGGGGATTTCAGGAATATAGGAAAGCGCATTTCCACCGGTTGGCGAATTTGTTTTGCCCCAATATGTAGACACGTCGCCTAAGTAAGTGGTGGCGAAATCGGTACCGCCAACTGACGTATTGTAAGGCGTTGAGGTTAATCCATTGACGCCGATGCCATGGGTGGAACTGGCTCTGTTGGCGTCGGCGCCTGCGGCGCCCGCAAAACCCCAAGAAAAAAAAATAGACCAGCCTTTCATAGCGCCCGTTTGGTAAATGGTGTAGAGCGCCTGATTCAAGCCTGCTCCGAGGGAGGCTTCGGCTTCGCCGTAGCTGATGCTCATCGCAGCGGGTGGAGTCGTCGGGCTATAAATCGGATTCTCGATCGCTGCTAAAAGATTGCTGCAGGCGGAGATCACAATGGCCGCGTTAGGCGCAGCAGCCGATGAGTATTCTACATCCAGCGCCACTTCCGCTTCCGCGCCGTTCACGCCGGGGTCTATACAAGTTGCACCTGCGGGATGGATTTGAGTGAGCGTGGCGTGCGGATACGGTCTCGAGAGACCCGTTACCTTACGAAAGAGCTTCCAATCGTCCACGCTGTAGATGTCTCCGGCCTCGGCGACGTAAATAGTCTGGTTCAGACCGGTGTACCCAGCCGCAAAAGCCGGTGAGAGATTGTAGATGACGTTGAGATCGGCCGGCGTGACTAAGTCATAGCCACCACCCGCGTTGAAGTTGGTAGATGGCGTGCGTTGGTGCACAAGCGGCTGCGGCTTGAAGTCGTTCAGGAAAAGCACCCCCCCGACAGCGGGCGCTATGGCGGACGGAATTTCAGGGTCCGACATGTTGGCGTAGTGAGTCTCACCATCTACGTCGAGGTTGTGAATTTCAGTATGGAAGGCGGACCGGATTCCGCCCGCGGTAGCAGAAAACTCGATCTCCAGCTTGCTGGCAAGTACACCCTCGACTGTGAAACCTTTTGACTCAAGCCATGTCTTGAGAGTTGCGATGTCTTGGTCGGCCGCTCCAAAGCGGGCGGCTATTTGCGCGGTAGTCAGCCACTTGTGGTAATTGGGCGAAGCAGGGTCGTTCAACTCATCCACAAAGCCGGCGGCAGCCTGCGCCTGTTCAGTAGAACGCTGGAGAACTAGCTGCAAGTGGGGCATAGCGAAACCGTCGGCAACAACGCCACGATCATTCTCTCGAGTAGCTTCAGGCCGGGTATTTCCCGCAAGCTTTATCAACTTCGCGTCATCGACGGCGGCGGTAATTAAAGGCCTGGATATCTGCGCAAATGCAGCCGGCAATAAAACAAAGGCAATGCAAACGGTCGAAATAGAAATATCTATTCTGGATTTCACCTATTCCCCTTTTCGCAACTACTCGTGCGTTCAAGTTAGCTTACTATGAACTCAGTTTGAGTTACAGCCTAAAGATATTAACTTGCGTGAATCATAGAATGAATAACGGGCTGGTTTAAGGCTTTACGGCGGGAACTGGCTTCGGCTGCGGGGGTTCCCGCTGCCTTCACAATTGCAAGTAAGCCCTGAGTAGATAATGGTCGGGCCGCCGGGATTTGAACCCGGGACCTCTTGCACCCCAAGCAAGCGCGCTAGCCAGGCTGCGCCACGGCCCGAAGTCTTGAGTTTAGCGCAGCGGTGTTATCGCGCCGAGCGGGCTTCCTGCCTGCGGTCGGCCACAATGGTCACTTCCATGTCGCTCGCCATGCTCACCACTTGATTGACCAGGCTTTTACCCAGCAAGCGGTCGACGCCTTTACCGACGATACGGGGCAGGAAGATCTGGCGCGCTTTATTAAGACGCGCAAACTCCACCAATGCCTGCGCGTGGTCGGTACCCACCAGCACGCGCGTCTCGATGTGCATGTTGCGGGCAAAATTGAGATGCCGCTCAACGGCGATGCGCTTTTCAGCGGGCAGCGTCTGCAGGTCGGCGTGTTCGGTGACGAACACCGCAAAGCAGTCGGCGTGGATAATGTCGGCCACGCGCTTTCCACGTCGTATCAACATGGCCGTGGAAGGATCGTCGCTGACATAGATGACAACGGCATCGTCCAGCATGTGTCCTCGGGTGGTGGGCTGTGCATTGGAGCCAGCCTGCAGATCGCTGTCACTCTGCTCCATGCGCTCCTCCACCTCATGCGCTGTTTGCCGCATGGCCATCTCTCGCAGCGCTACCAAGCTGGATTCCTTGAAGAAGTTTTGCAGAGCGCGCTGTGCTTTATCGGGTGGATACACCACGCCTCGTTCCAGGCGGTTCAGCAGAGCTCGCGGCGTCAGGTCCACCATTACCACTTCGTCGGCTTGTTTCACCACCCAATCGGGAATGGTCTCTCGAACCTTCACGCCAGTGATCTGGGCCATCTGATCGTTCAGGCTTTCCAGATGCTGCACGTTCATGGTGGTGAGCACGTCGCTGCCTTGCTCCAAGACAGCCAGCACGTCTTCCCAGCGCTTCTCGCGCGGAGAGCCAGGCACATTGGTGTGCGGAAACTCATCGATGACGGCGACCTCCGGATGCCGCGCGACGATGGCGTCAACATCCATCTCTTCGAAAGCAGAGCCGCGGTAGGCCACTTTCTTGCGTGGGATCATCTCCAAGCCTTCGGTTTTTGCGATGGTGTCCTTGCGGCCGTGAGGTTCGAAATAGCCGATCACCACGTCCACTCCTTTCGCACGCATACCTTGCGCCTCTTCGAGCATCTGGTAGGTCTTCCCCACTCCGGCTGCGTATCCCAGGAAGATTTTCAGCTTTCCTCTATTGCTCATCTCTTTTTGCGGCTTATCTCTTTTAGCGCGGAAGTTGGTTCACTCATGATTTGGCAGGCAGAGTAAAGCGATAACCGACCCAGGGTTCGGTGACAATGTATTGCGGATGGGCAGGATCAGCCTCGATCTTCTTGCGTAGCTGGCTTACGAAAACGCGCAGGTACTCCACTTCGTCGCCATACTCGGGTCCCCAGATAGTTTGTAGGAGCTTGCGATGCGTGACCGGCTTGTTGACATGCGAGGTGAGATACAGCAGCAAGTCGAACTCCTTGGGCGTGAGTCGA
>CAXUCT010000093.1:0-9766 GCA_964249415.1 uncultured Bryobacteraceae bacterium
CACGGCCGCTAAGTGCAAAGTCGATCAAACCTACACCACGCCGCGATACAACCACAATGCGATCGAACTGCATGCCACTACCGCCGTGTGGAACGGCAACAAGCTCACCGTCTATGATGCCAGTCAGTTCGTGCGCGGCGTGGCCGATTCGCTCGCTAAGATGTTCTCGTTGGACAAGGGAGACGTCCGCGTCCTTGCTCCCTTCGTGGGCGGAGGTTTCGGCGGCAAAGGCTCCATGTGGAGCCATGTCCAGCTTTGCGTTCTGGCTGCCAAGGTCGTGGACCGGCCGGTGAAACTGGTCTTGTCCCGTGAAGGTGTATTTCGCATCGTAGGCGGCCGCACGCCCTCCGAACAAAGAGTGGCTCTGGCTGCCGACGAGAGTGGCAAGCTCACCTCGTTAATTCAAACCGGTGTCACTGCCACTTCTTTTACTAACGACTTCGCGGAACAGTTTTCCTTTCCGGCGCGCCACTTGTACGCGACGGAAAATCTATTTCTCAGCCAGTCGGTGGTGCGGCTTAATTCCACGGCGAACACATTTATGCGCGCGCCTGGCGAATCCATCGGCACCTTCGCCCTGGAGTCTGCCATGGATGAACTTGCGCACGAACTCCGCATAGATCCGGTCGAGCTGCGCCTACGGAATGATCCCGAACGAGATCCGGCGAAGGGAACCGAATTTTCCAGTCGCCACTTGAAAGAAGCCTACCGCCTCGGCGCCGGGAAGTTTGGCTGGGCGAACCGGCCGGTGCAGCCTCGTTCCATGCGCGATGGGAAGTGGCTCGTCGGCCAAGGTGTCGCAACCGCTTTTTATCCCGCCTATCGATTTCCCGCCGGCGCCAAAGTAAGGCTCAATGCGGACGGAACTGCCGTGGTGCAGAGTGCCGCGCAGGAGATGGGCATGGGCACCGCCACGGTCCAAACGCAACACGCCGCCGAGCGCCTGGGGCTTCCGCTTGAAAAGGTGCGCTTTGAATACGGCGACACCAACTTCCCGCAAGCGCCTGTCGCCGGTGGTTCCAATCAGACAATAAGCGTCGCGCTCGCGGTTCAACTCGCTTGCGAGAAGGTGCAGCGTGAACTGCTCGCGTTCGCCAAGAAAGACGCGAATTCCCCGCTCGCCGGCTCCCATTTCGATGACCTCCGTGCATGCGACAGCGGACTGTTCCGCAGAGACAAGCGGGAGACAGGTGAAACCTATGTCGCCATCTTTGCGCGCCTCAAACAAGATTTCTTGGAGTCGGAGGCCCAATCCGGCCAGCCTTTAGAACTCATGAAGTATTCCATGGGTTCCTATGGCGCCCAGTTCTGCGAAGTTCGCGTCAACGAGCAGACTGGCGAAGTTCGCATCTCCCGCTGGGTAGGCGCCTTTGACACCGGCCGCATCCTTAATCCCAAGACGGCGCGTTCCCAATTTCTGGGCGGCATCATCATGGGAATCGGCATGGCTCTGACGGAAGAAACCTTCTTCGACGAACGCAGCGGCCGTATCTCCAATCCAAGTCTCGCCGAGTATCACGTACCGGTGCATGCGGACATTCCAAACATCGAGACCTACTTCCTCGACATCCCCGACCCGCATACTCCACTCGGCGCACATGGCATCGGCGAAATTGGCATCACCGGAGCCGCCGCAGCGATCGCCAACGCCGTGTATCACGCAACCGGTAAGCGCATTCGTGATCTCCCCATCACTTTGGACAAGCTGCTGTAAAGGCCGATAAACCTTTTCCTTTTTTTCGATCGCTTTCATGAATGAGCTGCGCTCTATCCAACCTCCGCATCATCTCGAGCGCATCCTGGCCAGAACAAGCGAGCTCGGATTCGACATGGCTTCCGAGCCCAGAACCGGAGCGCTGCTCAAAACAATGGCAGCTTCTAAACCAGGCGGCCTTTTTCTAGAGTTGGGAACCGGGACTGGAATCGCAACCGCCTGGCTCTCGATTTCCTCACTCGCGAAGAACCCGAGCGCTTTGATTTGTGTTCGCTGACGCAATGCCGGGAAAATACGAAGGTCTAAAGAGCTGTCTCCGAGTTGTAAAACCCGGTGGCTTTTACGTTGTTAACGACATGCTTCCCCAAGCAAACTGGCCTGAAGCCATGCCGCAAAGGTCCCAGTGTTGCTGGAACAACTCGCCGCCCAGGAAGGCTTCTCCATGTCCCCGCTTGCCTGGCCATTCCGTCAGGCAAAGCGACGCCTTCGCCAAGCTAAACACGCCACGCTATTTTGCGCAGGGCGTGCACACGTGCCGGGAACGATTCCATTCCATTCGGCACCTGACCTTGCCGGACTCGTCGGTGCAGAATTGCCGTGTGCCTTCGCCTTTTCCTGCCCACGGAATAGCGTGAATCGTGTAACCGCCTTGTTCATGACAATAGAGCATGAAGAAGTAGCCATCCTGCTTGACGTAGTTCGCCGATACGCGCTGCCAGTCTTCTTCACTAAACGGGGGCCCGGAATAGCGCCGCTTCAAAGCGCTTCCATCACAGATGCGCCTTGAATCACTATTCTCGGCCATAGTTCGTTGGACGGCAACTTTCAATCCGTCGAACCTCTGTTGGGCGAGCTGATCGTTGCGCGCCACCCTATGAGCAACGAGAGGGCTTGTCAGCCCGAGAGCTACTGGCCCAAACCCGACACAGCATATCAATACAAGCCAAACCGCATGAGAGTGATTTTTACTCGACACAGATAACTTTCGCCCAGCAAAACCAGCGAAAAGCGAGACAAAAAGCGATAGCAGCGTGCCGGCAATGACTACAAAGGGCGCATACGAATTAGCAATCCCATCTTCCGACGGAAAGAGCGCAAAGCCACTGCACATCCCGGCAAACGTGCCCACAGTGGACGCGATGGCGAAGCGCAACCAGCGCCCGTCCGACAAAGCGGTTGCTAGGCCGGCCATTATCCCGAGTAGCGCTAACAGCAGCCACCGCGGGAAATCAATACTTGGCTCCACCATCGCAGGCCACCAGCACAATGCCGAACCCGTAATAGTCAGGACAATCAAAAGCTTGTCTCTACCCATGAACGTCACGCGCGCGCTATCGCAACCTTCCTCAGTCTAGGCCTTTACCGCCGATGCTCTGCCGGGCGTTTCGGTCGGCGTGGCATGCGCGAAGTAGTCTTCGCTAAGGGCTACGAACTTGCCCACCCGAGCATCGTAAGTATGAACGCTGCCTGAGCCGATATCATAAACCCAGCCGTGCAGGCGCAGCACTTTGTTTTGCACCGCATCGGCAACCACGGGATGGGTGAGCAGGTTGTCGAGCTGCGCCAATACGTTCTCGCGGACCAGTGCGCTCAGCTTCTCCGGTTCGGAAGCGTGCGCGTGCTCCGCCGTCACTACATCCCGTGCCGCATCCGCGTAATGCAGCCAGCGCGCCACAGCCGGAAGTTTCTCCAACTGCTGTGCGCCGCGCAGGATCGCCGTCATTGCGCCGCAGCCCGAGTGGCCACAAATGACGATGTCCGGAATCCCGAGTACGGCGACCGCGTACTCAATGCTCGCCGTAACGCCCCCGGGTTGGGTCGAATGCGGCGGAACAATGTTGCCGGCATTGCGGACCACGAACAGCGAGCCTGGTCCCTGCTGGGTAAGCATCTCCGGCACAATGCGCGAATCGGCGCAGCCAATAAACATTGCTGTGGGCGACTGTCCCAGCGCGAGATCGTGGTAAAGAGCTTCGCCGTTAGGATGCACCTCGCGTTGAAAGCGAAGAACTCCGTCGATGATGTGGTCCATGCGCCTCCCTCATATGAGAATAGGACGATGGCCGGCGTGAGAATGGACAAGTGGCTCTGGGCTGCACGGTTCTTCAAGACCCGTGCGCTCGCTGCACGAGCCTGTGAACTCGGCAGAATTCAATGCAACGCACACAACGCTAAGTCTTCCCGCGAGGTCCGCGCCGGCGACATGTTGCAAGTGAAGAACGGCTCCGGTGACTTTCAATTAGAGGTTCTGCTGTTGAGTGATATGCGCGGTCCGGCAGCCATCGCAAAGACCCTTTACGCCGAGACGGAGGCGAGCAGGGAACTGCGCATCAAGTTGGCGGAGGAGCGCAAAACCATGCCGCATTTCGAAGCTTTGCGCGAAGGCAGACCATCGAAACGGGAGCGCCGCGAACTCGACCGGCTACGAAGTCGCGGTTGAGTGGCCCCCACCTCACCAAAGCAACTTCAAACCGAACTGAATCTGGCGCGAAGTGGTGGAGGTACTGGTAATCAAACCCGCCGTGGGGGAAACTCCAGTTGGAGTGAAGACCACCGCATTAGGCGTATTGAAATTTGCCCTGTTCAACAGGTTAAACAATTCCGCGCGGAACTGTAGATTTAGTCTTTCGCGAACAGGTATATCTTTTAGCGCCGAGAAATCCCAGGTCCCAAGGCCAGGGCCGATCAATGTGTCTCTCCCTAGGTTTCCATAAAATCCGCTCCCGTTGGGTGGCGCCAGGAAAGCCCCGGGATTGAACCACTGGTTTACATTCCCCAGGATCATCGGGCCGCTGAACGACGGGTTCACAAACGGCCGTACGGGATTTCGTGTGTCGCCGTTATTCGACGGGTTGTAGCTTAGCTGCGGCGTGAAGGGAAAGCCACTTTGAATCGTCACGACAGAATTGACCGTCCAGCCGCTTGCCAGCGCATTCACCACCGCATTCGCGTTGCCCAAAAATTGCTTTCCATGTCCAAAGGGCAGCCCATAGACGGCGCTAATCACAGCCACATTCCTCACATCGAAATTGGCCAGCCCTCGGTCCGCTCGCAGGTTGAACGGATTCGACGCCAGCGCTGGCTCGCCTCCCGACGTGGTCGCGTTCAAAGAATCACCATCATCGATCGTCTTCGACCACGTGTAAGCGCCGCGCAAGAAAAAGCCATTACTAAAGCGATGATTGACGTCTACTTGCAGCGCGTTGTACGAACTGTCGCCTTCCGAAAAGTAGGTCCATGTATTCGCAAGCGCCGGATTAGCGCGGATGGCCGTCGGCACGTAATACGTTCCCGCCGGAGTTGGCGTATTCGCCAGGCCCGCCGGGAAGTTACTCGGATATCTTGCCGGGCAAGGCGCAGCCGGACAGATAACAGGGAATGGCTCATTCGCATCAATGCCGATTAGTTCGTGGTATCCATGTGATCCCACGTATCCAATCGTAAGAGCCGTGTTAGGCGTCAGTTGTTGCTGAATGCGAAGAGACCACGACACTAACGTGGGAGTCTGCAGGTCGGGCTGAACTCCACCTGGAACTAATCGCGCCGTTGCCGGTACCGGCGCAGTAGGCGAGAGCGGTAGCCGCGATACCGCCGCATTCGGAAGGCTATAGGTTGGATTGTAAGGCGCATTCTGATCCGTGCGATAGCCCAATGCATCCTGCAGATCGTTGTAGATGCCGAAACCAGCTCGCACAACGGTTTTGTCGCTGAGCGGGCTCCATGCAAGCCCCACCCTCGGTTCTGGCAGGACCGTCCCATTATTGTGAGTAAATACAGAGCTTCCCACCATTGGTTGAGTTGATATGACTCCGTTCGAGTAAGTGTAGTTAGAGGCCCTGTTGTGCGCCTCGTTCCAGCCCGTCGTGTACTCCTCGCGAAAGCCCAGTGAGAGCGTCAGCTTCTGATTCAGTCTAATAACGTCTTCGAAGTACAACGCACCAAACAGAGATCGCCAATTCATCTCTGTCGGGGAAGGATCATACAGCAGACTGCTCGCCGTCCCTTGCAAAAAAGTTTGCAAGCTGGTGAACGTAGCCTGCCCATATTGGCTCAGCGCCAAGGTCTCATTCGACTGGAACTGCTGGAACCAGGCCCCAAAGCTGAGCTGATGCCGCCCCTTTGTCAAAGCTGCCCGGTCTTCGTAGGTGTATATGTTTCGGGCTACCCGCAGGTCGCTCCCGTTATTACTTCCCGCAAGGCTTATTTGTGCGGTGGGATTGGATGCAGCGCTACCTCCCACCACCAGGGCCCCGAGGGGATGCCCCGTTAAGAAGCCCGGTAGAGAGGCAGCCGGCGTGCCCGGCGTCGGCTCGCCGGTAAAAAAGTAACTGGCTCTCGAGTAACCCACGCGAGCCGTATTAAGAAGCGTCGGCGAGAACACATGTGTCTCTTCGATGCTCCCTACCTGTTCTCTTAGGCTCTCCACGTCGGTGCTGTACGCGTTCGTGCTGGTAGGCGTAAAGTCCGCGCTGTCGTCAACTGTATAAGCCGCATTCAGAGTATCTTTCGCGCCAATAATATGGTCTAACCGAACCGTCCCAAAGTCATCCCGAATCGTTTGCAGCGGGTTGTTAAAAGCTTCCGAAACGCCGCCAAAATCCGGTGCGCCGCTCGTGGGCACAGGCCACGCATTGATCAACGGCGACACTCCCACAAACGCGAGTCCCGAAGCTTGGCAGGGGCGCGGCGTCGGACTCACCAACTTGCAAGGCAGATACCCATTCCGTGCGTTCGTATCAGGAACAAGATCTAGGCCGGTTTGGTGAAGGTGCTGGCGAAGCTCCTCGTAATTTCCAAACAAGAACGTCTTGTCCGCCTTTATCGGCCCACCCAGCGCGCCACCAAATTGATTGCGTTGAAACCCGGGAGCGGATGCGCCGTCGAAAAAGTTCCGCGCGTCCAAATCGTTGTTCCGCAAAAACTCATACGCGGACCCGTGTAACTGATTGGTCCCCGATTGCGTGACGATCAATACTTGTGCCCCTGGATGTTTGCCGTATTCCGCGCTATACGAGTCGCGCAACACGTTGAATTCCCGGACCGCATCAACCCCCAGCAACTGCCCGCTCGTTCCGCCCGGCTGCATGTTATTCTCCGCGGCCCCTGTAAACTCCACCCCATTCAGCAGGTACAAATTCTGCTGTGGTCGATTGCCGGAAACCGCGAAATTATTGCCCACTGTAGAGTTTGAAACCCCAATGCCGCCGGTTTTCTCCGCCGTGAAATTAACCACGCCGGGACTCAGAGTAAGCAGCTCGTCGAAGCTCCTCCCGTTCAGCGGCAAATCTTTCACCTCCCGCTCACCAACCAGTCCGGAGATGTCCGCCGCAGCCACGCTCACAATCGGAGCGTCCCCGCTCACACTGACTTGCTGGCTGGACGTTCCCAGCCGCAAAACTAAATTCACGCCCGCGTCCTCGCCCACTACTAAATTGATTCCCGTGCGAATCTCTTCCGCAAATCCGGTTCTGTCAACTCGAAGCTCATAGTGGCCTAGCGGCAAGGCCGATAATTGGTAACGCCCGGCGCTATCAGTGAGTGTCGTGCGGATTGCTCCCGTGTCTTCGTTCTCAGCTACGATGCTCGCGCCCGATACACGCGCCCCGGATTGGTCGCTCACTGTTCCTGAAAGAGCGGCAGAGACCTGAGCCCACGCCAATGATTCGCCTGATACGAATAGAATGCAGCCAACAAGGGCGAGAAGCCTTACTCGAGAGAGGGTAGTTGTATTTGTCACGATACTTTGTAAAGTATAAGCGACACAATCCGTACTGTTCGCCTGGAAAGGCCATATGCTAGTTCGCACCTGTCTCAAGGAGATTCGAAACGCCAGAGGAGTTTCTGCCGCAGATTTAGCTCGCCGTGTAGGCGTCACCCGGCAAACCATTTACTCCATCGAGGACGGGAGCTTCGTTCCAAACACCGCCGTTTCCCTCCAACTCTCGCGCGCTCTCGACGTCACGGTCGAAGAGATCTTTTCTATCGACGGCGAACAACCAACCGCGCCCATCAGCGCCGCCCTGCTGGCCGGTGATCAGGTCGCGAACGCAGGACAACTGGTACACGTTTGCCGCGTAAATAATCGATTGGTCGCCGTTCCTGCTTCCTTCCTACCCGCTTACGTCCCGTCAGCGGACGGAATTATTCAGTCAAGAACCAAGCTGATCGCTTCAATCAGCTCCCCCGCCGGTGTGCCCGAAGAGGGTAAACGCCTTCTACTCGCCGGGTGTGATCCCGCCCTTTCGCTGTTGAACGACGCGCTACACTCTTCCCGAATTGAAATCGTAAGCATTCCGTGTTCAAGCCGCCGCGCTCTCCAGTGGTTGAAGGCGGGAAGGGTGCATGCCGCGGGTTCTCATCTTCTCGATCGAACCACGGGCGATTACAACCTGCCCATCATTGGGCGTCTTCTTCCAGAAGGCTCAGTTCGCGTCGTTACTTTCGCAATGTGGGAGCAAGGCTTGGTGCTGCGCCCCGGCAATCCCAAGAGCATCCGATCGGTTGCAGATCTCGCCGGTAACCGCGTGACGCTCATCAATCGCGAGAAAGGATCTGGCAGCAGAGATTTACTGGACGCCCATCTCCGCCAGCTCGGCATCGAGCCGAGGCAGGTCAAAGGTTACAACTCCGTCGCCCCGGGGCATCTCGCCGCCGCTTATGCCGTCGCCGCTGGCGCTGCTGACTGCTGCATCGCCCCTCGCTCTGCGGCCCGCTGCTTTGGACTCCACTTCGTTCCCCTTGCCGTGGAGCGCTTTGATCTCTCCTTCGATCAAGCATGCCTTGCACTGCCCGCTGCAAAGGCGCTCCTGGATTTACTGAACCGTTCTCAGTTGCGGAAGAAGCTTCAATGTATCGCCGGCTATGACACCGCCCACACCGGTGATGTTTTGATCTAACTGCGCACGCGCCTCTCGCCCAAGAAAAACTTCGCCTTTCCTGCCGCGAGATCATCTGAGAAGAACTCACCAAGAGAAAGCCGTGGATAAACCAAGCTCTTCCGAACGCTTCAAAACACTCCTGCCCGAAGTCTGGGATCTCATGCGGCCACGCCGTCGCTTGCTGCTGGCCGGCGCCGCCCTTATGGTCGTCAATCGCGTCTGTGGACTCGCCCTGCCCATCAGCACCAAATATCTCATCGATAACGTGATGCGAAAGGGCCAAGTCAACCTGCTCATGCCCATCGTGCTTGCGGTCGTCCTCGCTACCGTCATCCAGGGCATCACCTCCTTTTCACTTACCCAGCTTCTCTCCAAATCCGGCCAGCGCCTCATCTACGAAATGCGCCTCCGCATCCAGGAACACATCGGACGGCTTCCCATTTCCTTTTACGACGCCAACAAAACCGGAACGCTGGTCTCGCGCATCATGAGCGACGTCGAAGGCGTCCGAAATCTCATTGGAACCGGCTTGGTGGAACTGGTAGGCGGCCTGCTCACCGCCGTCATCTCCACCGTCCTGCTCTTTCGCACCAGCGCCATCATGACGTCTTTCGTGTTGCTGATTCTGCTCGCGTTCGGCGCCGTGTTGCAGCGCGCCTTCAAAACCGTCCGCCCTATCTTTCGCGAGCGCGGCAAGATCACCGCCGAAGTCACCGGCCGTTTAACGGAAACACTCGGGGGCGTTCGCGTCATCAAGGGCTATCACGCCGAAACACGCGAAGCCGGAGTGTTCGCCACCGGAGCCCAGCGCCTGCTCGAAAACGTCCTTCAATCCCTCACCACCATTTCGCTCATGACCTTGGCCTCCACCGTTCTCATGGGCCTGGTCGGCGCGCTCATCATGTTCCTCGGTGCGCGCCAGGTTGCCGCTCATCGCATGGATGTCGGTGACTTCGTCATGTACACTTCGTTGCTCGTCTTCATGGTGGCGCCGGTTATCCAAATCGTAAACATCGGCACCCAAATCTCCGAAGCACTCGCCGGAATCGAGCGTACTCGCCAAATCCTCCGCGAACGCCCCGAAGATGAAGATCCCCTACGCACCACCGTGCTGCCCCTCCTCGAGGGCCACGTCCAGTTTGAGCACGTCTTCTTCGCCTACGAAGAGGGCAAG
>CAXUCT010000093.1:9776-12256 GCA_964249415.1 uncultured Bryobacteraceae bacterium
ACGATATTTCCTTTGACGCGCGTCCAGGAACAGTCACCGCGCTGGTGGGCTCGTCAGGCTCCGGCAAGTCCACCATCATCGGCCTGATTACTGCCTTCCATTCGCCCAATCAGGGCAAGGTTCTCGTCGACGGCTTCGACCTTTCCACCGTCGTGCTGTCCAGCTATCGCCTCCAACTCGGCCTTGTCCTGCAGGACTCGTTCCTCTTCGATGGCACCATCCGCGACAACGTTGCCTTCTCGCGTCCCGCCGCCACCGACGAGCAGATTCTAGAAGCCTGTCGCATTGCCCGCGTCGACGAGTTTGCGGACAAACTTCCGCAGGCTTACGAGACGGTCGTCGGCGAGCGCGGCGTGAAGCTGAGCGGTGGTCAGAAGCAGCGCGTGTCTATCGCGCGCGCCATCCTGGCTGACCCACGCATTCTCATTCTCGACGAAGCCACCTCCAGCCTCGACTCCGAATCAGAAGAGTTAATCCAAACCGGCCTCTCTTATCTCATGCAGGGTCGAACCACCTTCGTGATTGCCCACCGCCTCTCCACTATCCGGCGCGCCAATCAAATCCTAGTGGTCGAAGGTGGCCGCATCATCGAACGCGGCAACCACGCCCAGCTGTACGCCGCAGCCGGCCGTTACTACGATCTCTACACGCGCCAGCACGGACTCGAATCCAACCTATTTCTCGCGCCCGGCGAAGGCGACGAAGAGCCCGCGTCGGTGGCGTGAGCTAATTATCATGAAAAACATTTTTGTCTTTATCCTGCTTGGTTTGCCTGGTTGCTTTGCTATTGCGCAAGACACGCACTCAACCACGATCCTGCTAAAAGCAGGACGATTGCTCAACGCTCACGCCGGAAAATATCTCCTCAATCAGGGTGTGCTCATCGAAGACGGCAAGATCAAGGAAGTGGGTCCGCTTGACCAAATCCAAGCGCATTCAAAAAGTGCGACCATCATCGATCTGACTCGGGCCACGGTTCTACCCGGCCTCATCGATTGTCATGCGCATCTGCTTGATGCAGTCGGACCCGAAGAAAACTCTCTTTTGCAGGAAGTCGCCGGCATGAGTCCTGCGCATCGTGTCTTGCTGGGTGCTCGCATGGCGCGCGAGGACCTGCTGGCAGGCTTCACTACCGTGCGGGTCATTGGCCATTCAGGAATGGACGGCGATGCCGCTCTGCGCGACGCCATCAATCAGGGCTGGGTACCCGGTCCGCGCATTTTGGCGTCCTGCCGAAAACTCACCCCTCCCGGCGGACAGGCGCTCACCTTGAACCCTGCCGTCGCGGAGGCAATTCTAGAACAGGAATTCCTTCAGATTGGCAGTCCCGACGACGCGCACAAAGCAGTTCGCCAGAACATCGCCTATGGCGCCGACTTCATCAAAGTGGTGGCCGATCCCGGCGGCCGCTTCATTACTCCCGAAGAGATGAAAGCCATTGTCGACGAAGCACACCGCAGCAACATGAAGGTCGCCGTTCACGCCACCACCACCACCGGAATACAGACCGCCGTGGACGCGCACGTGGATGCGGTCGAACACGGCGACGAGATCACTGACGACCAGCTAAAGACCATGAAGCAAAACGGCATCTTCCTAGACGTCACTCAGGTATTTGATGGTGGACGTTACCGGACATGGTTGAAGAAGAGTGTGGTCCTTTCGCCAGAAGACGAACACGGGCTCCAAGACTATGAGAAGACGGAAGCGAAGGATGCCCCCGCAAGGATTCAACGTATCCTGAAAAGCGGCGTGAGGTATGCCGCAGGATCGGACATGTGGTTCGAATATCCCGGAAAGACGCGAGGCGAAGCAACAGCCACCATGTACGGAGCTCTACACGATATCAGTATGCAACCCGCCGACATTCTCCGTGCAGCTACGCTCAATGCAGCCGAATTGATCGGCGGGGGGGACCGAGTCGGAAGCCTCGAGCCGGGCAAGTTCGCCGACATTGTCGCTACTTCCGGCGATCCCTTCGAGGACATCACCGAACTCGAACGCGTGCAATTCGTTATGAAAGATGGCAAGGTGATCAGAAACGATCTCCAGAAAAAGTGATTATGTCTCGTACCCGACGCCAAGTTCCCCAGCCACGCTAGAGAAACGTAGATCGGCCGTCCACAATGGCAATCGCTCTACCACGGCTGAGGCCAGCAAGTGAACATCGATCCAGCCAACGCCGCGCCCATGTAGGTTACGCTTGCGAACGAACTCCACAACGTCCCTGTGAGGAACGGTCTTCGCCTGATGGATACGCTCATACGTGGATAGCAGCTTCCTCCGTCCTCCCCGGTCGCCGATGAGAAGTTCTCCATAAACCAACTCGTGCCCTGCGATCTGTTCAAGAGCCAGCAATCTGTCCAACTCCGGCGTGAAGGGTGCCCGGTTCGCAAGCGCAAGAATCCACACTGAAGTGTCGACAAGCACCACTAGGCCACCTTACCCTTAACGCGTGGCTTTTCACGACGCCTAGGAAC
>CAXUCT010000094.1:0-11308 GCA_964249415.1 uncultured Bryobacteraceae bacterium
CTCATTCACCGCGTCCACTCTTAGCGCGCACAAATCGGCCGTGTCGGATGCAGTTGCTGTTACGGACCCGGCCGGAATTATGCCCGCGCAGTTCGCGGTAGTTCGCCAGATCGAGAACTTCAGGGCGGCGGCCGCGGTTACCGATACCGACGCGATGTGTCAGATATTCAACCAGCAACTCGCGCTGATGACGCAACAAATCGCAATCTTGACAGCGGCGCAGCACAGAGTCGCTGGCGGCCACCGTGCCGCCCAGCCTGCAGACGAGATGACAGCCGAAATGACGCAACAGCCCAAAACAGCAGGCGCGGACGTTAGCGCGAACGGGCACGATGCTGGGGAATCATCGAAGATTGAGCCGGAAGTCTTTATACCGTATAAAGCAATGCAGCCAGGAAGCGGCGAGCTCTCCAACTTGCAGAAGAAGCATCTGAACTCCCTGATTCGCCGTTTGAATGATCGAACGCCCGGTTCAAAACGACTCGCCCAACAAAACCGCAGATATCTGGCTGATAACCGAGCCGTGGCCGGATTCCGGTCCGCGTGGAAAGAAATGTTCTACCCGCTGACGGTTTCTCGTGGACAGGGTTCCCATATCTGGGATGTCGACGGCAATGAGTACGTCGACATGACGATGGGCTTCGGCGCGCTCTTGTTCGGACACTCGCCGGGCTTCATCATTGACACGTTGCGGCACGAGCTATCGAATGGGCTCCGCCTTGGCGTGCACTCTCGCGAGGCTGGTGAAGCGGCGCAGCTCATTAGTGAACTAACCGGCGCGGAGCGAGTGCTTTTTTGCAACTCAGGCACAGAGGCGGTCATGGCCGCCCTACGGCTCGCCCGCACCGTTACGGGACGTTCGCGAATCGCTCTGTTCGAAGGCTGTTATCACGGCACGTTCGATGGGGTTCTTGTGAAGGGACAGCGTAATCCCGACGGCACCTTGCGTTGTCTCCCGGTTGCGCCGGGTATACCCGAACACATGGTCGGCAATGTGCTCATGCTGAAGTACGACGACCCCGACTCGTTGGAAATCTTAAAGACTCATGCTGGGGAACTTGCCGCCGTCCTGATTGAGCCGCCAAGAAGCCGCAGGCCCGACGTGCAGCCGCGGGACTTTCTGCTCGCGTTGCGGCGTGTTACTGAAGAGTCCGGAGCCGCTCTTATCTTTGACGAAGTGGTAACGGGATTCCGCTTTCATCCGGGCGGGGCGCAAGCCATGTTCGGCGTGCGCGCCGATCTTGTGACTTATGGCAAGGCCCTGGCAGGCGGCCTGCCGGTCGCGGCTGTCGCCGGAAGCGCTAAATTCCTGGACGCTGTAGATGGGGGCGCGTGGCAATATGGCGACGCGTCCTATCCCGAGGCGGAGATTACGTTCGTTACCGGCACTTACTTCAAACACCCCTTGCTCATGCCGGCCGTCGTAGCCGCGCTGAGGCACCTCAAAGACAGAGGTCCCCAATTACAAGAGAATCTAAACGCGAACGCTAAGTATGTGTCCGACGAGTTAGGGGAGTTTTTGAAGCAAAAAGCCTTGCCGCTAAGGGTGGCGCAGTTCGGCTCGCTGTTCCGATTTTTGCACGCGCCGGACCTTCGCTTCATGGAGCTGTTTTATTATCATCTGCTCGAAAAGGGCTTCTATGTCTGCGAAACGCGCAATCTTTTGCTTTCCACAGCGCACACGGACGACGACATGCGTGCTTTCATCCGGGCGTCAAAAGAAAGCCTCATGGAACTTCAAGAAGCCGGCTTTCTAGGCCCGGCAACCGAGAGGCGTGCCTCCGCCGCGTCTTCGCCGCGAAGCGAAGCTCCGGGGAGTACGGGAATGCGCGTCCCACTCACCGAAGCGCAACGTCAAATTTGGGCCGCATCCCACATGGAAGATGGCGACGTAAGCGCCTATAACCTTCCCTTGGTCATTCAGTGGAAGGGCGTATTGGAAATTGAGCTACTTGGGAAATGTGTCAACACAATTGTCGAACGGCACGAAGGCTTCCGAGCCGTCTTCAGTCCTGACGGGGACTATCAAGTCATCTCCTCTCTAACTTTGAAGATTCCGGTGATGGACCTCCGCGGCTTGTCCCACAGCCAGCGAGAACTGGAAATACAAGCATGGCGGCACGTGGAGGCCACGCGCATTTTCGATTTCGCTTCGGGTCCGCTATTGAGCCTCTGTCTTCTGAGGTTGCAAGACGATTTGCATCTGCTCCTGGTAACCATGCACCACATCATCAGCGACGGATGGTCGCTCGGCGTGTTCTTCCGCGAGCTGACAGAGCTATATTCGGCGGGGCTCGCGGGCAAGCCTCCTCAACTGAATCAACCCCGATCCTTCGTGGATTATGCGCGAGCTAAGGCGGAGGCGGAATCGTCACTATCGGACTCGGAGGCGGAGAAGTTTTGGGCAAATCAGTTCCCTCGTTCAATTCCCCGTCAGCATTTGCCGTCGGATCTGCCGCATGGCGAGTCGTCCGGGGTAGCTGGCGCGCAACTGCGCGTGACGATGCCCGCCGCCGCAACGAATACACTCGCCGAGATTGGGCGACGACATACATGCACCCGCTTCATGGTGATGTTGGCTGTGTGCAAGATATTCATTTACTATCTGACCGAACAGGAAGATGTCGTAATCGGCGTTCCATCTGCTGGCCAGAATCAGCCTGATTGCGGTTATATAGCCGGTTGTTGTGTAAATCTGTTGGCCCTTCGGACACAAATGCGCATGGACCTAAGTTTGCCTGAGTTACTTGCAATGTTACGCCAACAACTCATGCAAGCATATGAGCATTCCACTTATCCGTTCAGCAGGCTCTTGAAACGATTGCGTTTACTTCATTCGGATCGGCCGGAGCCCGAAGTCTCGGTGATTTTCAATTTGGACCGCTCGCAGGGAGCGAGAACTCACGAGCGATTCGAAGTGGAGGTCCTGAACAATCACAACGGAACTGCGAAATTCGATCTCACGATCGATCTCACCGAGACCCCCGAGCATCTGATCATTGATTTCGAATATAAGAGCAGGCTCTTTACCGCCCAGCGCATCGCCGGCTGGATGGAAATGTTCAAACGGCTAGTTGTTGCGGTAGGAGAACGGCCCGATGAAACGGTCCGCGAGTATTTCGAGGTGTTGACGGAGTTTGAGGCGCGCCTTGCAATGAACACGATGCAAGATGTCAAACGGCAGGAGCAGAGCAGACTTGCGGCGAGCAAGCGCAAAGTGGTTGCTGTTAGTTAGGCGATGTAAATCCGAAATGGGGCGTGTAGAGGAGTAAAGAAGATGGGAACTGGTGCGGCAAACCGAATATCTTTCAGTACCAAAAGAAAACCCGTTGAGACCTCGTCCAACTGGGTGACACGGGCGTATTTGAACTCGGCGGACGGGCCCGTTATTCTTACGCCCACCGAGGCGCTCGACTTGGCTGCATGGGTGGAACTTCAATGCGATCCCTTGCGAAGCCTCATGGACCATCATGGGGCAGTCCTCCTACGGTTCGGGGTAGGGACAATCGACAACTTTCATCGGTTTGTGCAGACGTTGTCGCCCGAGATGCTGGAGTACAAAGAACGCTCCTCTCCTAGGCATAGTGTCGAAGCAAATATTTATACTTCAACGGATTACCCGGCACATCAGCGCATCTTCTTCCATAACGAAAACTCGTACCAGCAAACATGGCCGGCGAAAATCTTCTTCTACTGCCAAACGCCGGCCGCCGAAGGCGGTGAAACGCCGATTTCGGATGTGCGCAAGGTGTACGGCGCTTTGTCGCGAAGCTTGGTAGAGCGATTCGAAGCGAAAGGATGCATGTACGTCCGCAACTTCGATGAGGCCCTGGGGCTCAACTGGCAGCAGGTATTTCAGACTGACGACTGCCGCGCGGTAGAGCGTCACTGCGAGGACAATGACATCATTTGCGAATGGAAGAACAACAACGGTCTCCGTACTCGAGCCATACGTCCTGCTGCCGCAATTCACCCGCGGACCGGCGAAACCGTTTGGTTTAACCACGTAGCATTTTTTCATATCTCAACGCTCGACGAATCAATCCGCGAAGGTTTGCTTGGCGCAATGCCGGAAGCGGATTTACCTGCAAACAGCTATTACGGGGACGGCACGCCGATCGAGCCGGACGTGATTGAGGAGATCCGAGCCGCTTACGAACGAGAGGCCATCGCGTTCACCTGGCAAAAGGGCGATGTGCTTGCCTTGGACAACATGCTGATGGCTCACTCCCGCAATGCATTTGCGGGCGAACGAAAAGTGCTCGTCGCCATGGCCGAGCCCCCATCGCGCTAGCCGACTTTTAACTCACTTCGTCATTACTACCGTTTTCCGCATCCGCTGGAGCTTAACTTGCCAAATCAAATGATCGAAGGTTTTCGCGTCTCGCCTCAGCAGCAGCTCGTTTGGGCGCTGCAGAATGAGTCAGGCGGTTCCGCTCAGACGGTTTCCGCGCGTCTTGTCTTTCGCGGACCGATCGACGACTCCGAATTTCAGAAATCGCTCTCTAAGATGGTCGCGCGGCATGAAATACTGCGCACTGTCTTTACCCGGATCGGCGGCCTGCAATTTCCCGTTCAAGTGGTTCGCGATGATGTCGGCGTTTGGCTTACCTCTTTGGATTTGCGGGATTCGCGCACCCATTCCTCGTGGTCTGAAGTATTGGCCGAGGTGTACGGCGACTTCCGCCGCAAGCCTTGGAACTTCGCAGAAGGGCCGCTGGTTCAGGCGCAAATCGTCGGTCTGCCTGAAAACTATACCGCTGTAATCGTGCGGGCGTCGCGGCTCTGCACCGACCGTACCGGATTGTGGAATGTTCTTTCTGAAACGCTTAAACTATACTCCGGCAACGATTCGTCGCTTGATGAACCTGCTGCGCAGTATGCCGATATCGCGGAGTATCTGAACGAAGCTCTCGAGTCGGAGAGCACGCCGGTCGCGCAGCAGTTCTGGGATCGCTGGAAGGAAGACATGTATCCGCCGTTGCGAATCGGCGCGGCCGCAGTGTCTTTGTTCGCTGAGGGATGTGCATCTTCGGTGATTGACCCTACGCTGGCCTTTAAGATCGAAGAGCTGGCGACGCGGGCGGGGAGCGCAGTTGCGGACGTAATTCTTACGTGCTGGCAAATCGTGTTGTCGCGATACTTTCACCAGGAACAGTTCACCATAGGCTTGGTCTCGCACCGGCGCGACCTTGATGCTCTGAGCAGTCTTCCCGGTGCGTTCGAGAAGATCTTGCCGATGCCCTGCTGGATCAAGCCGGCAGAAACTTTTGAAGAACAAGTTGCGCGCAATTCGCACGCAAGACGAGAGGTGCTGCAATGGCAGGATTATCTCGCTTTTCAAGATTGCGATCGCCTTACCGCCGTTTTCGACCTCTTTGTTCCCCAACCGTTGCCTGAGGGCACGCCAGAGCTCCTGCAGTTCCTCTCCGACGAGACGCTGTACCCACACCATCTCAGGCTGTTGTGTGCCTGGGATCTCAAGCTGCCCACGCTGCATCTCGGCTACTCGCCGAGTTGTTTATCCGCAGCGGCCGCCGATGCGCTGCTGGATCAGCTGGGGGCGTTGCTGAATAGCACTCCAGCTTCGCCTCTGGCGCCCATCCGCGCACTGAGCGCCCTCAGCCCAACGGCACAGCAACGGCTCCTTCAAAGGGCGCAAGAACCAACCGTCGCCTACTCCGAAACCCCTTTCGTTCACACATGGTTTGAGTCGCAAGCGCGTCAGGATCCCCAACGCATCGCTGTTTCAGGCAACAGAACGTTGACGTACGGCGAATTGGACGGGCAGGCCAGCCGCTTGGCTAGAGTCCTGAGGGCGCGCGGCGTCGGCCCGGAGAGTGCCGTGGCGATTTGCTTGGACCGCTCGGTGGAACTGTTGGTGGCAATGCTCGGTGTGCTGAAGGCGGGCGGGTACTACATACCGCTTGATCCCGGTTATCCATCGGAGCGGCTGGAATATGTGCTCCGGGATAGTCGCTCCGTTCTAGTGTTGGCCGATTCTTCTTCCGCAGCGCATTTGCCTGCGCTTTCGATTCCCGTCATCGATGTTGCGGGAGACTTGCCGCGTGAAGCTCCGTCGGGCTCAGTATCCTCGGACCTTCACCCATTGAATCTTGCCTACGCTATTTACACGTCCGGCTCCACTGGCTTACCGAAGGGTGTCGCCATAAGCCACAGCGCACTTGCGAACTATTTGGAGTGGTGCAGGAGAACTTACGGTCTGGAGAACGGAAACGGCGTTATCGCCCATACGCCCATAGGGTTCGATCTCACCGTCACTACTTTGCTCGCGCCGTTGTGTGCCGGCCAACGAGTGATCCTAATCAAGAATCAAAGTCCGGTTGAAGAACTGGCACAGGTGCTGCGCGCGAATGCCAACTACACGCTGCTGAAACTGACACCATCCCACATGGACGCGCTGAACGAACTGGTCTCGCCGGCTGAGTTCAACGGAGCCGTGCAAACGGTGGTGATAGGCGGCGAGGCGCTATTTGGGCGGCATCTAATCCCCTGGAAAGCCCACGCCGCTCAGACGCGCTTGGTGAATGAGTACGGGCCGACTGAGGCGACAGTTGGATGCGCCAATTACGAGATAGACAGTTGTTCCGAAGCAGCCCGCGCGATTCCGATTGGAGCGCCTATCGCGAACGCCGGTATATATGTGCTGGATTCTGACACACGTCTAGCGCCGATCAATACGGCCGGGGAGTTGTATGTAAGCGGCGCCTGTCTTGCGCGCGGCTATCTGGGAAAACCGGCCCTTACTGCCGAACATTTCTTGCCTGATCCCTACTCACAAGTGCCGGGACAGCGAATTTACGAGACAGGAGACCGTGGCCGATATGACGCCGAGGGCGTTCTGCACTTTATCGGCCGCAAGGACGAGCAGATCAAACTGCGCGGCTATCGCATTGAGCTAACCGAGATTGAAAACGTACTCCGGAAACACGACAGTGTGGCGGATGCCGCGGCAGTGCTCCGCGAACGCGGGGAGCAAAGGCAATTGCTGGCCTATGTGACGGCGGTCAAAGGGGGAATCGTTCGCTTTGAAGAACTCCGTTCGTTCCTTTCAGCCAAGCTTCCCGAATATATGGTTCCGTCCCAGATATTAGTCCTGGACCGCTTTCCGCTTACCTTTCACGGCAAGGTGGACAAAGGTGCTTTGCCGGACCCGGACCACGCGAGGGACAAATTCGACGCGCCGCGCAATGGCAATGAGCAACTGCTGGCCGAACTGTGGGCGAAGGCGTTTGGCGTCGAACGCGTAAGCATCCACGAAGACTTCTTCGAACTGGGCGGGGATTCCATCATCAGCATCCAAATTGTGAACCGCGCGCGACGGCACGGCTTGGTCTTTACGCCCAGGCAGCTTTTTCGCGCGCGCACAATTGCAGCGCTCGCATCGGTTGCGACGCGGGCCGAGAGTACGGTGTCCGGGCTTCTTCAAAGGCTCATGCCAGCTTCGGTGGAATTCACTCCGATCCACAGGTGGTTCTTCGAACAGAACTTCAAGTATCCTGACCACTGGAACCAGGCGGTTCTGTTGGAAGCTAACGACGCGCTTGATGCCGCTGCGCTCGAGCAGGCGGTGGCCGTTCTTGCGAGCCGGCACGATTCCTTGCGGCTCCGTTTCGCTTGTGGGTCTGATGTTCAGGCCCGTCTCTCTCAGGATGCGGGCGGCTCCTTTGTCGTGACCCTCGATCTGGCGGGTACGGAATCAACTGCGGCGGGGGAGTTGATGAACGGATTTGCGAGCGGAGTGCAAGCATCGCTCAACCTGTCCACCGGACCGCTGATGAAGGCCGGCTTGATACGCGTTCCGGGCGAGCGCGACAGGCTCCTGCTGGTCCTACATCACGTCGCGGTCGATGTAGTCTCCTGGTCCATTCTGATTACCGACCTGTCGGTCGCCTACCGGCAAATAACCGAAGGATCGGCAGTCTCGTTGCCGCCAGGGGGTTCCTCCTTTCAACAATGGTCCCTTCGGCTGTCCGAATACGCCCAGTCGGAAAAGGTGAAGCGGGAGCTCGATTACTGGATGGCGCCGCACAGACGCTTCCGGAAGGCTCTTCCGGTCGACTTCGCAAGTGGCTCGAACCTTGTATCGTCGCAGGACACCGTGTGGTGCGGGCTCGGTAAGAACGAAACGTTGGACCTCGTGCAGCAGGCGCCCAAGAAGTTTCACACCATGATCAACGATGTGCTGTTGACCGCATTGGTTCAGGCCTTCTATGAGTGGACCAACGAACGGTCAATCACCATCGACCTGGAGAATCACGGCCGAGAAGAGCTATTCAATGAAGTGGATGTATCGCGTACGGTTGGATGGTTCACGTGTATCTTTCCGATTACTCTGACGCTCGCCTCAACCTATGACAGCGTGGCCAATTTGCGAGCGGTTAAGGAAGAGATCCGGTCGATTGCTGATGGAGGCATAGCCTATGGGCTCCTACGGTATGTGACGCAGGATCGCGCGATACGGGAAGACATGGCGCGGGCCGAACCGCCGCAAATCAGCTTCAATTATGTGGGCCGCGCCGGTCAAATGGTGGAAGATCGCGCGTTGTTCAGCCGCTGCCAAGGCGCTCTGGGCGCAACGCGCAACCCGCTGGAAAAACGGCCATTCCTGCTTGAAGTTACCGGCAGCATCAATTTGCAAGGGGAACTCCGGATGGCCTTCATCTACAGCAGAGACATTCACCGCGAAGAAACAATCCGTCGTCTTGCGCAAGGCTTTGAAGAGGCCCTTCGCGACCTCGTCAGCGTTTCACGGACCGATGTTCCGCCGTTGGGAATGGGCCGAAACGGGACGAACAACTGGGGGCCGGAAGCGGTAACCGGACGATTGGATATGGCGAAGGGGGCCGGTGAGTAGAACGTCAAACGTCGAGGATTTGTACCCGCTCGCGCCACTGCAAAAGGGTCTGCTGTTCCACTCTTTGTATTCGCCGGGCGCCGTATACATTCAACAGCTACGGATAACCGTCTGCGGGCTCCATGGTCCTCGTGTGCGTAGTGCATGGCAAAAGATCGTCGAACGGCATTCGAGTCTGCGCACCTGCTTCCTCTGGGAAGGCCGTCAAGAGCCTGTGCAGCTAGTGAACAAGCGAGTGGAATTGCCTTATGAAGAGCTCGACTGGCGTCCAATTCCCGCTTCGCAGCGCGAAGAGCAGTTGGCTCTATTCCTGAAATCGGACCGGCAGCGCGGGTTCGACTTATCACAGGCTCCGCTGTTGCGGGTCGCTCGTATTTGGACCACTGATGAAGTCAGCGAAATGATAGCTACCAGCCACCACATCATTTGGGATGGCTGGTCGACTGCGATCGTCCTGCGCGAGCTCTTGTCCCTGTTGACGGAAGATGACTGCGCTCGAGAGCTGGCTCGGCCAGCCGCCTACCGCAAATACGTGGAATGGGTCCAGGATCAAGGTCCGGGTTCCGCAGAATCGTACTGGCGAAATTCCCTCCGTGGCATCTCGGTCCCGGCACGCGTCCCCGGAATGGCTGCAGCCAACGGTTCGCTGCACACCGGTGTACAAGAAAGCTACAGCCTCTCGCTCGAGTCCGAGATTACCGCAAAGCTGTATCAACTTGCCCGTACCGTCGGGGTGACGCCAAACACTCTGCTAGCGGGTGTTTGGGCCATTTTACTAAGTTGTTGTAACAACCGCCAGGACGTGATCTTCGGACTGACTGTCTCCGGCCGCCCCGCAGAGTTGCCAGGTTCGGACGACGCCGTCGGCCTCTTCATCAATACGTTACCGTTAGTTGCAAGATTTGATGGGTCCGCCACTCTGCCGCTGTGGCTGCAGGATTTGCAATCCCGAATTCTGGACCTGCAGGACCACGCCTTCAACGGCCTGCTCGACATTCGCAAATGGAGCGAATTGGCGCCGGGACATCCCTTATTCGAAAGCATCTTTGTGTTCGAGAGCCAGTCTGTGGCGCCTAGGGGAAAAGAGACAGTGGGAAGGAGCTTCTTTTCCAACGTGCATTCGATCGACTCCGGTGATTTCCCCTTGGCGCTCATTGTGGGCGCGGGAGACCAGATTCGCTTGTCCGTCTCCTACAACAGCACCCGGATTGGCAGGTTAGAAGTAAAAGTCCTTCTAGAGCGTTATTCGGCGCTGCTTAACACGATGCTGGCGCGGCCGTCCGTGAGGCTCAGCGAACTCACGGCGCTCTCTTCGAAGGAAGCTGTTGCGTTCGCCGATCGGACACTGTCGACGCGCTGTCATTTCGGGCCAGCCGTCTTTGTGCACGAGTTGTTCCGTCTGCAGGTCGCGGCCTCTTTCGCATCCGTGGCCATAAGAGCGGGAGCGGCGCATTGGACATATGGACAGTTAGACAATCTCAGTGACCGGTTGGCCGCGTCGTTGCGCTATCAGGGTCTTGCACCCGATCGGCGTGTCGGTATCTTTCTGCAGTCTCCCGCCAAGACGGTAATTGCGATTCTTGCCGTGTTAAAAAGCGGAGGCGCATATATTCCACTTGATCCCGCGTATCCGAAGAAAACGATCGACTACATGGTTGCCGATTCAGGCATACAAATCGTCGTAACAGAACAAGCGTTAAGCAAAGACGCTCCGGAAACTGATACAGTGCTGGACATTGATGACTGGCAGGAGCGCTTTCCCTCGGAGGTCGACAGCAAACCCTACGAACTTACGCTGGACAACCTTGCATATGTTATTTACACTTCGGGAACCACTGGCTTGCCCAAGGGAGTGGCCGTTACTCATCGCAGCCTGTTCAACACCGTCCAATGGTTCAACCGCAATTTCAACATAGATTCCTCGCATCGCCTTTTGTTGTCCGTATCGACCAGCTTCGACCCGTCAATTATACAAATATTCTCCGCACTCACTTCGGGCACAGAGTTGGTGTGCCTGGATCAGCAGAGCAAGGATGCAAAGAACATCCTCGAGGTCGTTGAAGGTCGGGAAGTAACTTTGTTGGATTTTCCTCCCCCGATACTTACTCGCATATTTGACGAGGCGAAAGCCGGCCAGCTCCGCACCGTGAAACATGTCCTTTCCGGAGGAGAAGTGTGCCCGCCCGCTTTGGTTGAAACCATAGTGTCGCACTTTCGACTTCCCTTTTCGAACTTGTACGGACCAACTGAAACCTGCATCGACGCAAGTTGTTGGACCGCTTCAGAAGCCCCACACTCCTCGCCCGTTCCCATCGGCCGCCCCATCTATAATGTCCAGATCTATGTGCTCGATTCCTACCTGCAACCCACGCCGTCTGGCATACCGGGCGAGATTTTCATCGGAGGTGCCGGCGTAGCGCGCGGCTATTT
>CAXUCT010000094.1:11318-12252 GCA_964249415.1 uncultured Bryobacteraceae bacterium
GCGGAGAAGTTTGTTCCCGATCCGTTCGCGGGAGTACCAGGGTCGCGGCTCTTCCGGACAGGCGATCTGGGCCGCTTTCTCGACTATAGCGGCGATTTGGAATTCCTCGGAAGAGCCGACTCACAGGTCAAGATTCGTGGGCTGCGTATTGAGTGCGGCCAAGTGGAAGCCGCGATCGGAAAGCACCCAGCCGTTCGCGAGGCCATTGTCGCGGTGTGCCGGAACCAGCTTGACGAACCTGTGCTTGCCGCATATGTCACCCACACCGGGAGTCTTCAACTTAGGGAACTGAGAACGTTCCTGAAAGATTTACTCCCTGAATACATGATTCCGTCCGCTCTTGTGCTCCTCGATGAGTTTTCAAAGCTGCCGAATGGGAAAGTGGATCGAACTGCCCTGCCCGCCCCGAAGTTTGACACGGATGCCGCATCCATTCTGCAGCCGCGCAACGAGCAGGAGCGATTGCTCGCGGCCATTTGGTCCGACTTACTTCATCGTGATGGCATCGGTGTAGAGGACAATTTCTTCGCGTTGGGTGGACATTCGTTGACCGCCATCGGCATCTCGTCGAAAGTTCGTAGCGCCTTCGGCAAAGAAGTTCCTGTTCGGCTCGTCTTTGAAAGACCGACAATCTCCGAATATTGTCAAGAGTTGCAAAACTGGAACGATCCTATTTACTCGGCGGCTCCGATTCGCGCGAGCCGTCGCGGTGACGGGCGCGCACCCATGTCTTTTGCGCAGCAACGCCTCTGGTTTTTGGATCGCCTTGCCCCCGGCGAGCCTCTCTACAACATTCCTGAGGCTTTCCGGCTGCGGGGGGCTCTTGACGTACACGCCCTGACGAACTCAATAACCCGGGTTGTTGCGCGGCACGACGCCCTGCGAACTGCTTTTGCCGACAACGGCGCATTACTTCAGATTATTTGTGAAGACC
>CAXUCT010000095.1:0-4195 GCA_964249415.1 uncultured Bryobacteraceae bacterium
GAACACAGGGCGATAGAACATAGCTGTAAAAAAGTGGAATCTGAGACCACGTAGGCGCGAACATATCATGGGCGGCGAAGCCCGAAACCGCAACCGTAGCGCGGTACGCCCGCAGGAGCGGAATGAAACAGAGAGCGGCGGCTAACGCCGGGACAAACAGAGTTATCCAGCTCCATAGTCTGATGGTCCTGGATCGAACACTTCTTACTATCTCCGTAACCCCAAATGGGATTGCGATCACAACTGCATAACAATGAGTAAAGAAGGCCGCGCCCAAACACGCCGCAAAGGCGAGTAGCCAAGCAGTTCGATGCGGCCCTTCGTCTTCGCTCCCCTGCCAACAGACCAGCGCCAGTCCGCAGAACCCAAGCACAATAGCATGCGGGCGAGCCTCGTAGGCGTAATAATATGCTCCGGTGAGCACAGGCATCACCATAGCAATCCAGCCTGCCCGCAGCCCAGCGCATTTGCTTGCAAAACGGAACAGGCAGACACACAAAGTCCAGAACCCAACAATCGCGGGGAGCCGCATAGCAATCAATCCCTCGCCGAACAGGGCTCTATCGGTTCGTTGAATCACATAGAAAAGAGGGGGATTGTAATCGGCTCCATGCAGCACCGCCGACCAGGAGGCAGCAAAACTCGGCAGCCTGACTATGTAGAGAGTGCAAAGTTCATCAAACCAAAACGGCTTCTCCGATGCCCGAACAACCGTCTCGGCGAAATACAACAGCGAGAAGATCGCAACCAGCAGGAATGCCAGCCTCCTTCCGTGCGGAGCCGTAACTCGCAGGCGTGCGTAGGCAGTACTCATGCGGCTTCCATGCTCGGCCAAAGTCGTGCCTCTTCCCAGACAAACACCTCATGCAGCCAGCGTACACGAGCAACAAGCCCGCGGGGCGCCCTGTTGCTAGATTCAAATCAGCCCTTACAGTAGGGTTTCATAATGTCGGTATTTGGCTCAGAAAAAATGGCGCCCAAGGATGGAAGAAGCACCGTTGTTACACGGCAGCCGCTCGATCCGCGCACGTTTCTGCCGCTAGCACTTTATGGTCTACTGCTGGCACTTGCCGGGTCCATCTCCTCTGTTCTCACCAGTGTGGTCGCCATAGCCCTCTTGCTCCTTGGTCGCTCAGCGCTCACACAGCAAGCGGCTGAGTACGCTCTGCTTTCCGGCGGCGCCGCGCTACTTTTGGGCGCTGTATTGCTTTTGGTTGACCTTTTCCTGCTCTTACCGCACAAGCGCCAACAACGGCTCGTCGGCTTCGATCCTTTGCCCAATTGTCACCTCACTGTAGTTCTCACTGCCTTCAATGATGAACTCGGTATCGGCGGGGCAGTACAGGATTTCTTGGCTCACCCGCTAGTGCGGCGAGTAATAGTCATTGACAACAATAGTAAGGATGGTACTAGCGAATCAGCTACTCGGGCCGGGGCCACGGTAGTTCTAGAGACGCAGCCTGGATACGGGAAATGTGTCTTCCGCGCGCTTCAGGAAGGCGTTCAGCAGAAAGACACCGATCTAACATTGCTTTGCGAGGGTGACGGAACGTTCCGCGCCTTCGATATCGACAAATTTATGGCTTACATCCCACATTCACAAATCGTGAATGGCACGAGAATCGTTGAGCAACTCCGGGATCGCGAGACCCAATTAACAACGTTCATGTACTACGGGAACTTCGCCGTCGGCAAGCTTCTCGAAGCCAAATACCTAGGACAAGGAACTTTTACTGACGTAGGCACCACTTACAAGCTATGCCGGAATGCCGCGCTTCGACGGCTTCTTCCAAAGCTCAACTCGGATATCAATTTGGAGTTCAATGCTCACTTTCTCGACACTGCGCTACGGTATCGCCTTTCTCTGGTTGAATGTCCCATCACCTTTCACAAGCGCGTCGGCGTCAGCAAGGGCGGTAATACGGACAACCTACGAGCGCTCGGCGTGGGCTTGCGGATGATCAAGGGCATTCTCGTTTCCTGGAAGCCAGCACGATGAATGAGAAAAGCTATCACGAGACACGTTTTCCTTTCGATCAGCGCAGGGAAATCGTGTGGAGAACGCTTTGCGGCAGCTTTTTTAACAAATTGATTCAGCCGGATGCCCATGTTCTGGAATTAGGTGCAGGCTACGGCCATTTTATCAACAACGTTCACTGCGGTTCGAAAACGGCTGTAGATCAATGGCCCGGTCTTCTCGAACATTTGCAGCCGAATGTCAAAGGACACTTGGGCAATGTGACCGATCTCGGTTTTATCGAGGATCATTCTATCGACTTTGTATTTGCGAGTAATCTGTTCGAGCATTTGACACAACGGGACTTCGCGGCCTGCTTAGGTGAGATCCGCAGAAAGCTGCGGCCCGGTGGAACTCTGAACATACTGCAACCGAACTATCGCCTTGCATACAAAGAGTACTTTGACGACTACACGCATGTCTCGGTCTATTCGGACATAAGTCTGTCCGATTTCCTCTCCGCAAATGGGTTTGCAGTAATCGAGAGCATCCCCGGTTTTCTGCCGTTTTCGATCAAGTCGTCCACTGGGCCAGTCAGGCCCTGGCTGATTAAGCTGTACTTGGCGTCTCGGTGGAAGCCGCTTGCGAAGCAAATGTTCTTGCGAGCCTTGGTGGCAGCCCGGGGTGATTAAAGACTTACAAGCTATGCCGTCGGGAGCGAATTTAACAAATCGAGCCTGGTTCGAGGACGTTCTCTTGTCCCCAATTTTCTGGGCGCTGCTGTGGGCATATTCAATTTTTACTGTATTGTCTCTATTCGGCGCGGCAGTTGGGGAGTTCGATGATGCTATTCCGCTGCTTCACGGAGTGCTCGTACAGCAGGGACGAACTCCGAACCTGGATTTCTACTCGTTTTATCCGCCTTTGAACGCGTATGTAAATGCGGGCGGCTTCGCCTTACTCGGCAGGACAGTCATAGCCTCGCGCGTTGTAACCGCCGCTTTGTATGTCGCGGTACTGTTTCTAGCATTTCGTCTCTTGAGATCGCGATTGATCGCTGTTTCCGTGCTTTTACCACTCGGCCTACTGCTCTTAGTCACAACTATTGGCGCAGCCATAAGCTTGCCGGTTTTCCCAGGATTTGCACTGTCGTTGTCCGCGTTGCTGTTATACCTTCATAGTCGTAACTATCGAAGGAATGGCCTCCTGGTGATATCGGTTTCGGGTGTACTGGCCGCCGTTGCATTTCTCTATCGAGTCAATTTTGGTGGTTATGCGATAACTGTCATCGCTCTCGACCTGCTATTGCAGGATGGGATCCAGTCACGCCGTCTTTATTTCAAGCTCAATCTGAGAAGAGCTATTGCTTTCTTGGTACCCCTCGTAGGATGCAGTTCAGTCCTCTGCTTATGTATTTCGGAAGGAACTCCGGCTTTGCCGTTTCACAGTTTATTGTAGCGGCTCAAAAGCTCATGGCTCTTCGAGGGTTCATTACACTGCGGTTTTCCACGGATGTCGCTTGTGCGGTGGTGCTTCCATGCGCATGGTTTTTCTTTAGAATACTGAAGATATGGAGGGCTTCTCGCCGAAGGCTTTGCTTCCGGTTGCATTGGCAATGTGCGTTCTCTTATTAACTCTCGTGGGCGGAGGCTCTGTTTTAGTCGTTCCGGTCATAATCTTATTCGAACTATTCTCAGTCATCTTCCTCCACCTGTTTGTTCATCGTCTCGAACGATCTGAGTTGAGTTTTCTGCTCTTCTTCTGCTGTGTGCTCCACTATTTTCTAAGTCGCGCGGATTGGATGCATTGGCGGCTGCTGCCCGTTTGTGCTGCCCTGCTCGTAATTTTTGGAGTGATCGGTCAGAGTAAAGTGAGCGAACCCGGCTTCGGCTTGCAAAACTCCACAACAACAGCCTTCGCTCTGTTAGCAGTGGCTTCTTTTGTTATGGTTGCCACCGAGTCTTTCAGGCCCGTAGCATCGTACGCCAAGAGTGGGGCAGGTTTACTGGTGCGGCTGATACGCCATCTTCATATGGCGGACACTGTGGAACTCCTCAATACTGCTGCGCCAGCTTCCGGATGGTCAACGGTATACCCCGACCGCGACGAGCTATCGGCGTTGCGCTATTTAAGAGCCAGGACTAGCGATTCAGATCCCATCTTCGTAGGTGTTCAAGACCATTCCCGGCTTTTCTGGAATGATCTACGAGCGTATTGGCTAGCGGGCCGCCCCATCGG
>CAXUCT010000095.1:4205-7938 GCA_964249415.1 uncultured Bryobacteraceae bacterium
TCCATACCTTTCAGCTCGAGACGAGAGTGGCCACTGAGGCCGTTGTGCAACGGCAGATCATCAAAGATCTTCAAGAGAATGGCGTAAATTGGATCATTCTTAACTGCGCACCGGAAGGGGGCGATGACACGTTTATGCAGCAGGCATATCACGGATCGACGATCCTTGACGAGTACATCGGGAAGAATTTCCATCAGGAGGCGCGGTTTGGCGTGTATGAAGTGTTGAGCAGAAGACAGGAGGCCGCCATTAAGGAGGTTGCGGGGAGCGGAAGCGTTGCATGATAGCGGGTGTTAAGCTTGCGGTGCCGGCCTACGGAGGAGCGATAAACCGATTGAATCAGGAGACATCCTCGTCGGCCCGAGAGCGGTTGAGTACGGTGGTCACCGCAGCTCCTCAACGTTCTCGATCACGTGTGATCTATTCGCTGATTGCACTGTGTTTGGCCGGTGTACTGCTGTACTCCTCCCTTAGAGGGATTGAGTGGAGGGCTGTTTGGCGAACTCTGGCGCGAGCAGATCCGGGCTTGGTTACATTAGCTGGGGTGCTGGTCACAGTGGGGCTTGTTCTGCGCGCGTGGCGCTGGCGAGTACTGCTGCAGGCCCAAGGACATGTAGATGTCTCGACGGCCTTTTGGGCGACGGCCGCGGGCTATTTCGGCAATAACTTTCTGCCGGCAAGAGCCGGAGAACTTGTCCGGACGATGATGGTGAGCGCTCGTTCCGGCCTCGGCAAAATGTTCGTACTGACTACAGCGCTTTCGGAGCGGCTTTGTGATGCAATTACGCTGGTGGTGATCAGTTCCGTAGTGCTTTTGACTCTCCCGGTCAGGCCCGGGTGGTTCAATCACGCCGCGAGGCCATTCGTTGTGGTGGGCCTTGGCGGCGCACTTACAATTGCAGTGCTGCCTAAGCTCGAAGGCTTCTTGAGATACTTACTCGGCCTGCTTCCCGTTCCGGATACGCTGCGGGATAAGCTGCGGCACGCGATGGAGCAGATCCTGATTGGCATACGCAGCTTTCACAATGCGGGGAGGCTGTTGCGTTTTCTGAGCCTGACGATGGTGATCTGGTTCTCTGACTCTATCGGAGTCATTCTAGGCATGAAGGCGCTGGGCATGGGAGTGAGTTTGCCCGTGGCGCTATTGCTGATTACGGGGTTGGGCTTAGGAAGCGCGCTGCCCTCCACGCCTGGATACGTAGGGATCTATCAGTTCGTTGCCGTGAGCGTGCTGACACCATTTGGATACAGCCGAACGGATGCGATTGCCTACATTCTGTTGGCACAGGCGCTGCAGTACGTGATTATTACCGTGTTAGGCCTCGTGGCCTTTACGCGATCACGAACAACGCCGCGGACGGCGGCGGCTGCCTAGCTGTATTAATGGAGTTCTGTTGATGGACGCGCACGAAGCAATTGCAGTATTGGACAAAGTAGCTGGCGGCGCTGAGGGCGGCCTTCCGGAAGAGCTGTTCCTGTTTGTCAGCAGACTGACGCCGCTGATCAATGTGGATCTGCTGATTCAATATGAGAAAAAGCGCACGTTAATGACCTGGCGCGATGACGAATACTTCGGGCGAGGCTGGCATCTTCCGGGAGGGGTGATCCGCTACAAAGAGCGCGCTGCCGACCGAATTGAGAAATGCGCCGGGGAGGAGTTGGGAGCGTCGGTGAACTTCGAACCCTCGCCGGCTCTGATTGTGGAAACAGCGGAAGAGCGGCGCACGCGCGGGCACTTCATCTCCCTGCTGTACCGCTGCACATTGAAAGGCGCACCCGATCCGGAGCGGCAAGCGGGCGAACCGCCGAAGGTGGGAGAGTGGCAGTGGCACAGCGGCTGTCCGCAGAACATTATCGAGGCGCAGCGCGTGTACGAGACGTACTTCTAGCGCGCTGCACCGACTCTGGTCTCCTTCCACAAGCGCTGGGCGGGCAGGATGAAGACAGTGAGCGCGCAGAGTGCCGCGGCGACGAGGACGACGAAGGCACGAGTCACGGCAGTAATCCGCTTCAACGGGCTCTTCTCCGGAACGATGGGGTCCATCAGCGCCAGCGTGTAGAAGAGTGCTTGCGCCGTTATTGCGATCTGGCGCCAAGGATCAGGCAACGCGAAGCTGCTGAGAGCAGCGGCGATCATGGCGAAGGGAAGCAGCAGGCGCCCGACTTTATGCGACAGGAAATGCACGAAGCGGCGATTGCCAGGCCAGAGCAGCGCGGGAAAGCGAAACAGGATTTGATACACGCCGGCTTGCGTGCGTACCTTGCGCCAGAACTCTGAATGAAGCGCGGTAGGAAGATCGTACGCTTTTGCCTGATCTTCGAAGTAAACGCGCGAGCCACGGAAAATAGCCGTGAAGGGAACGTATACGTCGTCGAGCAGGATTTCGGGCGGAATGCGGACGGACAGCTCGCGGCGTATGGCATAGATGGAACCGGTGGCGCCGAGCATGGCGTCAATGCGATTCAGATTGCGGCGAATCCACTTTTCATACTTCCAGTAGAGGCCGGTGTTGAACTCTTCGAGACTGAGCCCCTGGCGAATGACGAGTTCGCCCGTGACGACGCCAACCGATGGATCGGCAAAGCAGCTCACCAGACGGGAGATCGCGCTTGCGTCGAAGTCTTGACGAACGTCAGAGAGGATAATGATTTCGCCCGTGACGCTTTCAAAGCCACGGGTGACCGCGACCGCCTTGCCCCCCGGCGCTAAAGCGAGCAGACGCACGCGTTCGTCGGGATAGTTGAGGACGAGATCGTCCGTGCCGTCGGTGGAGCCATCCGAAACAATCAAGACTTCCATCAGGTGCGGAGGGTAATCAGAGGCAAGTAATGAACGGATTTTCCCCTCTACCCAGCGAGCGCCGTTGCGAACGGGAATGATGACGGAAAGGCGTGTGGGCGTGAACTCTTTGCGAATGGGCCTGGGAAAGAGGCGTGCGTAGAAGGCGAGCAGAAGCGGGTAGCCGATCAGGACATACAGGATGAACGCGATGCTCGCCGTAAAGGCGGCGACTGCGAAGGTCATGTGGTCCGGGCAGGTGAAGCGTGGACTGAGCGCAGCGTGTCTTCGAAATGGCGCGTGACTTGTGCCCAGGAGAAATTTGCCTGAATGAGATGGAGAGAGTTTCGCGCGAGCGTAGTGCGGGCGTTCGGATTTTGCAGAAGGCCAAGGCACTCGGCGGCGAACTGTGGGGCGGTGTCGGCAATGCGAATGGTCTCGCCGTGCTTTAACGGAAGTCCTTCAGCGCCGACAGTAGTGGAGACGACGGGCGTACCGGCGGCCATGGCTTCGAAGATTTTGAGGCGCGTGCCGCCGCCGACGCGTAAGGGCACGATCGAGACGGCCGACTCCCATAGATAGGGCCGGACATCAGGCACGGTGCCGGTTACGGTGACCGAAGAGTCCTGCGCCAGCGCCGTGAGCGAGGGCGGTGGATTGCGGCCGACAAGAGCAATACGGACGTCCGGCTTCTGAGCACGGATCAGCGGTAATACTTCAGATAAGAACCAATGGGCGCCGTCGATGTTAGGCATCCAGTCCATCGAACCGAGAAACACGAGATCGTAAGAGCTTCGAGCGGAGGCGGGCGGCTCGAAATAATCGAGATCAACGCCGGTTGCGACGGAAGAAGTTTTGGAGATGCCGAAGCGATCGCGCATGATCTGCTCGTCGACGTCGGAGACCGCGACGACGCGCGAAGCAGCGCGGCAGACGGAGCGTTCCCATTTAAAC
>CAXUCT010000095.1:7948-12231 GCA_964249415.1 uncultured Bryobacteraceae bacterium
TGCGGCCGCTTTGGGCATGACGCTCCCAGATGACGGTTTCAACGTTGTGCTGGAAAAGCACCCAGCCAGCCATATTGTCGATGTTGATGCCCGGAGTAAGGAAATCACAGATCTTGGCGTCGAAGTCGTGTTCAGCAGTTAGCCGCGCAATGGTGTCGCGCATGGCTCCGGAGCGGTAACGCATGCCGGCAACTGGGAATTCTGAGAACAGTCCCTCGGCCAGCTGCCAGGCGAAACGGGGAGAGCGCTTGGAGACAACCTGGTGCGAGACGGGATAAGCGTGCGCGGCATATTCGACGCTTCGGCTGAGGCCTTCCGGGTTTGTTGCGTCATCAAAGGCGACGTAATGCACTTCGTGATGCTTGTGCAGTTGCCGCAGCATCTCGAGCGTGCGGATCTGGCCACCGCGCGTGGTGGGATGGAGGAAATCCGTTTTCACCCAGAGGATTTTCATACCAGCGCTTGCGCCACCGGTGCATCGGCTAATGCGGAGCTGCGGGAAGACGAATGCAGCAGGCCATCCCAGTGTTCTTCGCGGCGGCCGGTAAGGAAGAGGTCGCCCCAGAGCTGCAGGTTCAAGAGACGCCAGAGGCGGTCGGTGGCGTCTTCGGTTTGGCTGCGTTGGCGATCGATGAGTTCATGGACGTAGGATAGATCGACGTATTCAGCCAGCAACCGGTGGGGGTCGAGCAGCAGATCGAACAGCGGTTGGGCGCGGCTGTCGAGCATCCACTGGCGAAGTGGCGTGGGGAAGCCCATCTTCTTGCGGTAGATGATGTCGCGGGGAAGCAGGTCTTCGACGGCGCGCTTGACGATGTATTTGCCTTCGCCATTGCGGATTTTGAGATTGTCGGGAACGCGCGCGGCAAACTCCACGAAGGGATGGTCTAGGAACGGCACGCGGCTTTCGATGGAGCAGGCCATGCTCATCTGATCCTGCTTCATCAGCAGTTCGACGAGATAGGTTTTCTGGTCGGCGTAGAGCATCTGGGAGAGCACGGAACCGCTGCGAGAGTTCCAGTAGGCGAGATAAGCCGCATAGGGATTCTCGGCTTCCGTGAGGCTGGCGCCGAGCAAGCGGCGGCGCTCGGCTGCGGAGAAGGCGCCGTAGAAGTTGTCCAGCTGCAGAGATTCGACGTTTCCCTCGCGGCCCAGGAAGGTGTGTTGCAGCTTGCGGCGCAGGTTGGCGGAGAGCAGCGACGAGTTCTCGATAAGATGGCGCGTGCCGGCGCGTAGAGGACCAGGAACTGCGCTGTAGCGGTCGGCCCAACGGCGGTTGAAAAGATAGTGCCCGTAACGGTGGTAGCCCGCGAACAGCTCGTCGCTGCCTTCGCCGGTGAGGACGACTTTGACGTGCTCGGAGGCAAGGCGCGAGACGAAGTAGAGGGAAACGCTTGACGGCCAGGCAATGGGCTCATCTTCATGCCAGACGAGACGCGGGAGAGCATTGAAGAAATCGTCCATGCCGATGACGATTTCGTGGTGATCGGTGCCGATGGATTTTGAGACTTGGCGCGCGTAGGAGAGCTCGCTGTAAGCGGCTTCGTCGTAGCCGACTGCAAAGGTCTTAACCGGCTCAGTTCGCATGCGCTTCATCAGAGCGGCGATGGCGCTCGAATCCAGACCGCCACTGAGGAACATGCCCAGCGGCACGTCGCTCATAAGACGCATGCGCACGGTCTCTTCGAGGCGCTCGCGGCATTCGCGAATCCACTCTTCGTCGGGTTTCACTTCGGACGTGGTGGATTCAGGCACGTCCCAGTAACGTTCGATTTCGACTCGGCCGGATATAGCATCGAGCGTGAGGGTATGGCCCGGCATTAGTTTGCGAATGCCGCGAAAGAGCGTTTGGTCGCCGCTGGTGTAGCCAAAGCCGAGATATTCAGGCAGCAGAGTTTCTTCAAGCGCGGGCTGGATCTCGGGGTGCTCGAGCAGAGCTTTGATTTCGGAAGCGAAGGCGAAGAAGCGATCGTTTGAATAGTAGTAGAGCGGCTTAATGCCCAGCCGGTCGCGGGCGCAGAACAGGCGGCGGCGATGGGCGTCCCAGATGGCGAAAGCAAACATGCCGCGGAACTGCTTCACGCAATCGCGGCCATACTGCTCGTAGGCATGGACGATGGTTTCGGTATCGCAGCGGGTAGTGTAGTGATGTCCGGCGGTTTCAAGCGCGGGCCGCAAATCGGCGTGATTGAAGATTTCGCCGTTAAACGTGATCCAAAGCGAGCCGGACTCGTTCGGCATAGGCTGATGGCCGCCCGTTACGTCGATGATGCTGAGGCGCCGGTGACCGAGGAAAGCAGTGCCATCCTCGTGAATGCCGTGGCCGTCTGGTCCACGGTGGCTGATGACATCCAGCATCCGCCGCAGGTCCGGCGCTGATGCCGAAGTGCGCTTGAGGTTTACAAATCCGGTGATTCCGCACATCTTTAACTCATTGTCTCGCTTAATGGGAGGGAGCGGCAATTCCCCGCACATTCCTATGCCGACGTGAAAAGGTTTTAAGGTGCATGGTAAGAAGGTATCCGGTTGCTGCGCCTAGTTGTGAGGTCCTGTGCATGGTTGCTATGGAGTGGACTGAGTGCCGCCGCCCGGCTGCTTCTCCCTCTCGTATCGGCAAATTCGGTGCAACGCGCGGCTGCACAACAGTTGCGCGAAGAGTTTGGGCGGATTCCGCTGACGGAGGCGGATCGAGAGGCTGCAAAGGTTCGCGGATCCTGGCAATCGAACCGGCTACGGTTACGCAAACAGGTGTTGTCGCGCGATCCGAGAGCGTTTCTCACTTGGGATGTCATTCGAGAAACGATGTTTCCGCCGCCCTATGCTGCGTTTGCGCGGACTGAGCTGCATCTTTTGCAGCGTGAGGACTGGGCTGTTTGGCAGCGCGTGATCCAAGAGACAAAGGTGGGCTTGCCGTTTCCTTGCCTTTGGTATCCGTTGAGCAGCGCCAATGCGATCCACCACGCTTACCACCTGCGTCGCTTTGAGGCACATACGGGCGAGAGCGTTCGGGATTTCGGGACGATTCTGGAGTTCGGAGGCGGCTACGGATCGTTGTGCCGTATTGCCCATAAGCTGGGGTTTACGGGTAGATACGTGATTTTTGATTTGCCGGAGCAATCCGCGCTGCAGCGCTATTATCTTCGTGCGGTGAGTGTTCGCGACGTGCTGACGGTCTCAGAAATTGAATTGCTCCGAAACCCTACAGATAGGGCGCTGTTTATTGCGACCTGGTCACTGAGCGAGAGTCCGCTTGCTTTGAGAAAGCAGGTGGCAGAGGCGGTTCGTTCCTTCGAGGCTTTCCTGATCGCGTATCAGAGTGAGTTCGCGGGGATAGACAACAGCGCTTTCTTTGCGGAGTGGCAGAGCTGGTTCCCCTATATAGACTGGAAAGCTTCGACGATTGAGCATGTGCCGGCGAGCACGTATCTGTTTGGGATTCGGCGCAGGTGAGACGTGCGCGGCCTCAGGCACACTTGTTGATGAATGCGTAGCGGAGCGGAGGTGCTGTTTCGAGCGCGGCAAGAAGGTGCCAACCTGCTGCTGCTCGCGCTGCAGCCAAGATTCAGGGGCGAGATGCCGGTCGGGTTGGCCCTGCCCGACGCCCGTAAAGTGGCCGAAGCGCTACGCGGCTCCGCTTACGCGCGAGAAGTGGAAGGGCTCGCCGGGAAAGTTTTGAGACACCGCTTTCCGCTGCTTGGAATCGAAATTGAGACCGGGGAGGAGATTCGCTGGCGCCGCGATTACGCGCACGGCATTGAATCGGGAACGGCTTATTTCCGGCGGATTCCATACCTGGATTTTGCCGCGGTTGGTGACCATAAGATGGTTTGGGAGCTAAACCGGCACCAACACTTGGTGCTGTTGGCGCAGGCGTTTCTGTTCACAGGCCGGGCGGAATTCTTTGGCGAGATTTTTGCGCAACTGGAGAGCTGGTTTGAGCAGAATCCATTTGGGCGTGGAATCAATTGGGCGAGCGCGCTGGAAGTAGCGTTCCGGGCGTTGAGCTGGGTGTGGGTGTATCACCTGGTTGCACCCGAGATGCCGGACGAGTTCCGGCGGCGAATTTAAACCGAGCTTTATCGGCTCGGGCTGCATCTGCGAGAAAATCTTTCGGTCTACTTTTCGCCCAACACGCATTTGTTAGGCGAGGCGGTGGCGCTGCACGCGCTGGGGAAATTGTTCGCGGCGTTTCCGGAATCGCAAGACTGGACGGCGCGAGGCGGCGAGATCGTCCGAGCGCAATTGGATTTTCAAGTGCGGCCGGATGGTTCCCACTTTGAGCA
>CAXUCT010000096.1:0-219 GCA_964249415.1 uncultured Bryobacteraceae bacterium
TCTCCTGTGCAGTACGCTATTCGGTCACTAGCAGCGGGGGCTGGTACCCTTACGCTCACTGAGCTTAGCCGCCAAGCAGGTCTGAGTGAACGGCAACTTCGCAGGCGCTGCCTGGAGGAGACCGGAATCACACCGAAGCAATTGGCCCGCATCGCGCGTTTCCGGCGGACGTGTTCCCGGATCCATTTCTCAGGTTGTCCTCATTGGGCTACCCTTGCC
>CAXUCT010000096.1:229-12206 GCA_964249415.1 uncultured Bryobacteraceae bacterium
GATGCGGATATTACGACCAGGCTCACCTCATCCACGAGTTCCAGGAATTCAGCGGCTTCACGCCCCGAGATTACGTCCGTTTTCTCCAATACAGCTAGTTACTGAAACCGTAAGCTGGGGAGATTGAAGAGCTTATGAAGATCACGCCTATCTTAGTCGTTGAACGTATCGAACCATGTCTGCCGCTCTGGATTGAGAAGCTCGGATTTCAGAAGACCGTGGAAGTGCCCGATGGCGATCACCTCGGGTTCGTCATTCTGCAGAGCGACGGCGCAGAAGTGATGCTGCAGACTGCGGAAGGTATAGAGAAAGATCTAAAGACGGCGCCAGGCCTAGGGCGCGGCAGCTCATGTCTGTTCCTGGAGGTGCCGGATTTCGGAGATCTTCGTGAGCGCGTCGCAGGAGAAGAAGTGGTTGTGCCTGAGCGCGTCACGTTTTACGGCATGCGCGAGATCGCCATTAAAGACGCAGCCGGCCACTTGCTTGTGTTTGCAGCGAAAGAACCGGCGAAGTAAGGTCTTATGCCCGGTTAGCTTTGCACCACCGCGTTACGTTCCTCGTTGTGGTGGCGGACATCGATAGCCTTCACCAGAAAAAGCACGTCTTCGGCGATGTTGGTAGCGTGATCGGCAATGCGCTCCAGGTTGCGCACAACCGAAAGAAGATACAGCGCCTGCGAGATCTGCCCCGGGTTGCTCTCCATGAAGCTGATTAGCTCGTGGTAGCTGGCAGTGCGCATGTTATCGACCGCGTCGTCGGAAGCAAGCACGCTGCGCGCCAGTTCCGCATCGCGGTTGACAAACGCATCCAACGCCTTCCGCACCATTCCTTGCGCCAGCCCCGCGATGTGGGGGATGTCGATCAGGGGCCGAATCACCGGTTCCTTCATCAGCGCCAGCGCGCTTTGCGCGATGCTGACGGAAAGATCACCCATGCGCTCTAGATCGTTATTGATCTTGATGGCGGCCGTGACTAGACGCAAGTCGGCCGCGAGCGGCGCCTGTAGTGCAAGCAGGCTAATGGCCTGATCGTCGATCTCCATCTCCAGTTGGTTGATGCGGGTCTCGTTCTTGAGGACTTGCTCGGCCAACTCTTGATTTTTCTCAACCACGCCTTGCACGCTGCGGTACACAGCGCTCTCCACCAGCGCACTCATCTCCAGCAGTTTTGCTTTGAGTTGGTCTAGCTCTCGTTCGAAATGACGCACTTTTGCCTCGTTCTCATCCGAACCGGCCCGTCACGTAGTCTTCGGTTTCTTTTTTGCTCGGGTTCTGGAAGATCTTCTTGGTGTCGTCGAATTCAATCAACTTGCCCATCAGGAAGAAGCCGGTAAGGTCTGCCAGCCGGGCGGCTTGCTGCATGTTGTGAGTGACGATCACGATCGTAGTAATGCTCTTGATCTGAAATAGCAGTTCTTCAATCTTCAGGGTTGCGATGGGATCAAGCGCGGAGCAAGGCTCATCCAACAGCAGAACTTCAGGCTCAACCGCCAGGGCGCGCGCAATACACAGCCTCTGCTGCTGGCCACCCGAAAGCGCGGAGGCCGGCTTAGCTAGCTCATCCTTTACCTCGGTCCAGAGCGCGGCGTGGTGCAAACTCTTTTCTACCGCTTCGTCAATGATGGACTTTTTGTGTATTCCATTTACGCGAAGACCGTAAGCCACATTGTCGAATATGCTCTTTGGAAAAGGATTCGACTTCTGAAACACCATCCCGACCCGCCGACGCACGCCGGTGACATCCATGGAAAGGAGATTCTCCCCATCCATCAGAATCTCGCCTTCTACACGAGTGTTGCGGAGCGCCTCATTCATGCGATTCATGGTGCGCAGAAGGGTGGATTTACCGCAGCCGGATGGGCCAATAAATGCAGTAATCTTGTTCTTCGCAATGGACATCCCAATGTCATGAAGCGCCTGGAAGCTGCCGTAATAGAAGTTTAGATTCTTGACCTCTAATTTGGGGCTGGCCGGAGAAGGAGGCGCCTCCACGTGGTTCGCTTGCGGTGCAATCACTGGTTCCCTTACAATCTGTTGTTGAGGAGTGGCCATCTTCTCTTATCTCCTGGAGGACGCCGGTCCTCGAGCAATTATCATCCTAGCGGTTACATTAATCACTAGGATCATCGTTAGCAGTACAAAACCCGCCGCCCACGCCTGTTGATGTAAATCTTCTTCGGGAGCAATCGCGTAGTTGTAAATCATAACGGGCAAAGTCGCAATCGGCGCCAGCCAACCCGGGCTCCAAAACATATTTCCAAGCGCCGTAAAGAGCAAAGGGGCGGTTTCGCCGGCAACGCGCGCTAGATTTAGCATCATACCGGAAGCAAGGCCCGAGATAGCCGCCGGAACCACCACCGTGAAAATTGTTTTCGCCTTGGTAGCACCCAGCGCCATAGCCCCTTCCCGCAGGGAGTTCGGGATCGCGCGCAGAAACTCTTCCGTCGTGCGAACCGCAATAGGAATCATCATGATGCCCAAAGCGACGCCGCCCGCTAAGGCAGAGAAATGTTTCATAGGGCGGACCACCAACGCATAGGCAACTATGCCGATGACGATGGACGGAACGCCATTCAAAAGATCAACGACGTAACGCAGGGTGAAGGCGAATGCCTTACCGCTGTATTCGGCCAGATAAACACCCGCGAGGAAACCGATAGGTACGCCGATGCACGTAGCGAGAAGCAGAATTTTGCCGCTCCCGACGATAGCGTTGGCCATACCGCCGCCCGTTTCACCGGAAGGCTTAGGAAGTTGAGTGAAGAAAGCCAAATTGAGCGACCGCCCACCGTGCCAAAGCAGATAGCCCAGGATGAAGAACAAGATGCTGATGACCACAAGGGTGCAGATTCCGGTAAGCGACAGCATCACTGCGTTGATCAAATGCCGCCTTGAAGAAATTGTCTTCACCATGAAGTTATGAACTTCTCCGCGTGGTGGTCAAAATAAAGATGCGGGCAGCCGCGTTGATGACGATGGTCAAGCCGAATAAAACCAAGCCTAGGAAGATGAGCGAAGAAACATAAAGAGAACCGCTGGCTTCAGCGAACTCGTTGGCGATCACGGCAGCAATCGAATAGCCAGGCGATAATAGCGAGGCCGTCAAATTAGGCGTATTGCCAATTACCATGGTAACCGCCATGGTTTCCCCGAGAGCGCGCGCCAAGGCCAGGAAAATGGATCCCATGATGCCGGTGCTGGCATTGGGGATGACGATTTGCCAGGTGGTTTCCCATTTCGTTGCTCCAAGCGCAAGGGCCGCCTCGCGCTGCTCCACAGGAACTGCGATCAGCACCTCGCGCGAAACCGAAACGATGAACGGTACAACCATCACGGAGAGCACTATGCCCGCAGAAAGGAAACTGACGCCGTAGAAATCGCCGGAGAAGATGGGCAGAAAGCCCAGCGTGCGTTGCAGTGCAGGCACCAGATAGTCACGGATGAGCGGAACCAGAATAAAGATCCCCAAGAGACCGTAAATGACGCTCGGTACCGCGGCCAACAGCTCAATCAGAAAAGTGAGAATGTTCGACGCCCTGGGCGGAGCCATCTCGGCAAGGAAGATAGCTGAAGCAACACCCAACGGAACCGCCAGCAATAGGGCCAAAAAGGAAGTGACGCAGGTGCCATAAATGAACGGAAGGGCGCCGAACTTTCCGCCGTTCGGATCCCAAGTAGAGGTGGTTAAAAAATGCCAGCCGAACGTTTTCACAGTAGGCTGAGAATTGAGCCACAACTCCAGTACGATGATCCCGACGATGACCAGAATGACGACGGCCGCCGCGAGCGTGACCAAATACACTACCTCATCGCCGCCGCGCAAGCGTTGATAGAAACCGCGCAACGCGGGGCGAGGAGGAATGGTACTGCCTACATATGCAGAAGTTGCCATCAGGCGGAGTGCAATGCTATCGAGTGAGATTCACTACTTGCCGGCTTGAATCCTGTCGATTGCCTTCTCCTCCTGAGCCACCACTTGCTTCGGCAAGCGGGCGTAGTCGAGCGCTTCTACTGAGTCCTGACCCGTTGTCGTGGCCCATCTCAAAAATCCTGCCAAGGCCTTCTCTTTGGCCGGATCTGAGATTTTTTGCGGAATCAATAGCCACGTGAATGTAGAAATTGGATAGGCATTTGCCCCCGTTTCGTCCGTGATAGAAGCGCGGAAATCGGAAGGCATTGTCTGAAGCGCGGCTGCCGCTGCGGTAACGGACTGAAGATCCGCCTTCACGAACTGGCCGGACTTGTTCTTTACCTTACCGTATGGCAGGTGGTTCTTCACAGCATAGATCAACTCGACATAGCCGAGCGAGCCTTTCTGCTGTTTGATCAGTCCAGCCACTCCGTCGTTTCCTTTTGCGCCAAGTCCAGTCGGCCAATCTACAGATGTATTCGGTTTGCCCACTTTTGTATGCCATTCCGGGCTGACTTTGGTAAGAAAATCGGTCCAGCAATAGGTGGTTCCGCTGCCGTCCGACCGGTGAACCACCACAATTTTGTCAGCGGGAAGGTTGACGCCGGGATTGTCCGCTTTCATTTTCGGGTCATTCCAGGTCTTGATCTTTCCCAGAAAGATATCGGCCAGAGCTTCCTGCGAGAAATTCAGTTCCTGCGTGACGCCGGGCACGTTATAGCTAGGTACCGCCGCGCCGATAACCGTTGGGAACAACAGCACGTCAAATCCGTGCCTGTCTCTGAAAGCCTTGAGTTCTTCGTCATCCAGCGGCTTATCGCTGGCGCCAAAGTCCGTCGTGCCTTCCGTTACGGCTTTGATGCCCCCGCCTGAGCCATTTGCCTGATAGTTGATTTGAACATTACCAATTGACTGGTACTCGGCGAACCATTTTTGGTATATCGGTGCGGGGAACGTGGCGCCTGCGCCGGTGAGCGAAATCTGTGCAACTAACGGAAGAGCCGCCACGAACATTGAACCGGCTGAGACTTTCGCGACCTGACTCGCGAATTTCCTGAAACTCTGTGATGTCATGTTTTCCTGTGTGGTGAGCGCGCGCGTTGGCACGCGCAGCTAGTGAACTCTATTTAGTATCGCGGCGGTGTCATCAATGCAGTGTGACGGAAGTGTTACAAAGCCATGAATGACAGCGGCTGAAACGGCACGGCGGGGCCCTTATCCCTACGACCCTTAGTACGAGGCCGCGCTTTGAGCCGGAATAGATGGATTTGCAACCGTCGCCCCGAAACGGGCAGGACCCCTTACGCCGTTGCCTGCCTCCCTCGCGAACGCCAACACTGGAGAAACGCCGGCAGTCTGCTTGCCGACCGGCGCACGATCTCGGAGGGAAAGATGAAACTACACAGCCTTATTCTTGGTTTAACTGCAACCGCGGCTCTGCCGGCTTTAGGATCCGCGTCTACAATGACATTTAATTTTTTGAACGATGTATCGGCATCCAGCACCGGAGTCGCGGTGTCCTCGCCCCATTCGTTCACCGACACACAAGGAGACCGTACTACGATCACCGCGTCGGTGGTGGGTCTAAACGGGAGCCAGTTTTTGTTCGAGAAGAAAAGCGGTGGTGACGAAAACGGCCTGGGCATCTCGGGAGAGGACGACAATGAGATCAACGCCAACGCCGGTTCAGTAAAGCTGGACCTCAACAGCCTACTCGCGTTGCATCCAACTTCCCTGTCGATCACTCTGGGCAGTGTTCAAGGGGGCGAAGCCGGACTTATCGATTACGGCAACACCACGAATGGTTTCAATGTCACGGACGAGAACGCGCATGCTTTGAACCTGAGCACGCTATCCGCTGATGGCGGTTATGTGGAGGTGTCTGCGAAGACCGCGAACGTGCTCATCGGCAGTGTATCGGCCACGGTTCCTTCTTCGGCCGTACCGGAGCCCGCCAACACCGCCATGCTGGGACTTGGATTGTTCGGCGCCGGGGCTTTCCTGGTGCGCCGCAAGGTTGCGGCAAGCAGATAAGCAGAAGACGAGATCGGAGGAGGTTGATCTGCAGTGAGGCTTAGTCGGCCCTCATCACAGCTCCGCCTCCGCCTCGATCTCAATCAGCATTTGCGGGTCGATCAAAGCCCGCACTTCCACCATCGTGGCGCACGGGCGGATGTCGCCGAAAAACTCCCGGTGCGCGCGGCCATATTCCTGCCATTGCGAAATGTCTGTCACGAACATGCGCGTGCGAACAACGTTTGAAAGTGTCGCGCCCGCCTGCTTCAGCGCACTCTCAATGTTGCGGATGGCCTGAACAGTCTGAGCATAACCATCAGCCGCGCCCACTATGTTGCCGTTCGCGTCAATCGCGGTCGTGCCAGTGAGATAAATTCTGCTTCCCACACGAACCGCGCGGCTATAGCCGACGATATCTTCCCACTTCGCTCCCGATGAAATGTTCTGGCGATCGGAAGGCATCTCGATCATCGCCAGATCGTTGTCAATGGACCTGCCGCTCCCGCCACCGGATCTGACTTGGGAATCGGCAAGTGGCGTATGTGAGCAACAGCTTCTTCAGAAGGAGCATTACGGCAGATGTCCCAATGCTGATCGGGCGGGTAGGCACCCACAACCAGGAAATCGGAAGTTGCCTTCAACCGGCAGTGCCCCGTACCTGTGGGCAGCACCAAGACATCTCCGGCTTGAACCTCCAACACGCGGCCGTTCTCGCCGCCCAATATCAGCGTGGCGCGGCCGCCTGCAAATCCGAGCACCTCATGAGCCGTGGAGTGATAGTGGTGAAAATCGTACACACCATCGCGCCATTGCGGAGGCCAGCCATTCCGCTCGAATTGTGTTTCGAAGAGAACTGCTGGGTCGGAGCCTTCGATTGCAACTGCGTGCCGGTAGAGCAGGACCGGTAAGTGCTCGTTATTCGGCATCCAACCATTTCGAGAGAGCTGAATAACTTCGGGAGCTTCGCTCGCTTGAAGTTGCTTTGACAAACTGATTCCCGCCGCACCGAGCATCGTGGTAAATCGCCGTCGTTTCATGGCGCCTACGCCGCCGGAAGAAGGATGGTAAAGCGCGACCCACGCCCCAGCTGGCTTTCAACAGAAACGGTCCCACGCATGCGCTCTACAACCTCTTTGACGATCGGTAAGCCGAGCCCCGTTCCACCGGCAGGGCGTGACCTCGCTTTGTCCACTCTATAGAAGCGTTCAAAGACGCGCTTCAAATCGTCGCTCGGAATTCCGATACCGGTGTCGCAGACCTGGATACGAACCTGCCCAGTGGGCGAACAATCGCACTCAATACGGACTTCTCCGTCCGGCCGGTTAAATTTCACGGCATTGTCGACTAAATTGATAAGCACCTGTTCCAGGCGGAAACGATGCCCAACCACCACGCAGTCATGGCACGCGCCGGCATAAAGCCTCACGCCGCGTTCGTTAGCCGCCCTTTCCACCGTGTGAACTACCGACCCCACCACTTCAAGAATGGGAATTCGGCCGGGGGGAGTAGCGGGCTCCGCCTCCGCGTCGAGCTCCGATAAGACCAGCAGGTCAGAGGCGATGCTGTTCAGCCGGACCGAGTGAGAGAGGATGATCTCGACAAAACGGCGATTGTTTTCCTGATCCTCAAGCGCTCCATCGAGCAAGGTTTCCGCAAAGCCGCGAATAGCGGCGAGAGGTGTTCGTAGCTCGTGCGAAACGTCCGCCACGAAATCCTTCCGAAGCTGCTCTTGCCGATGCAGGTCGGTGATGTCGTGCAGCACGATCACCGCGCCACGCCTCTGAACATCGCCGATGGGTAAAGCCCGCGCTTCAAACCAGCGTCCCGCGGCAGTGGGAAGCTGAAGGCGGTTCCTCTCCGCGCTGCCGCTCTGGGAAACACGTTCCAGGATATTGCGAAGCTCAGGTTCGCGCACAACCTCATATAGTGTTCGTCCTTCCGTTACGGGAGTTCTCGTGCTGAATGCCTCCGCAAACGCTTCGTTGCAGAAGACCACCTTCATCTCGGTGTTCACCGCGAGCACTCCTTCCGCCATGCAGGCCAGAATTGTTTCACGCCGCGAAGCTTCCAGGTTTGCGCGTTCTACTACCTGACGCACACGCTCTGCCATAGACCGCATGGCGCGAGAGAGACTCTGCAACTCCGGCGGCCCCTGGTCGGGAAGATCAGTTTCCCCATTGGGCAGGGCGGCGATAAACTCCTCAAACCGCCGCGTCGGCAAAGACCATCTCAGCCCCAGCACATACATAAAGGCCACGCCCCCAGCGCTGAAGACCGCTAAAATGCCGGCCAGCTTCAGCAGAGCTGAGGTGACATCTCCGGCAACAAGATTGGGCCTAATCCAAAGGATTGCAAGAGGCAGCGACAGCATCAACAAGCACCAGGCGCCGACAAACTTTCCGAAAGAGATTTCCTTCATTGTTTACCGCTTCAGTACAGTGTCAGGGAGCGCTGTCCCTTACGCGGTCAGGGCCCCTTATCACCACCCTGCTATCCGTGTTGTCTTCTTAGGAACCAGGATTGACTGCTTGGTGGCTTCTTGCCGGGCTCGCGCTCGGGGCGCGTATAACTTCCGTCAGGCTGCATGATGCGGGCACCGGCTTCGTCTTCCAGGTACTTCGTGAGGATACGGTCGCGTATTCGGCGAATCAGCTTTTCCTCCTCTACGGGGAACAGAACCTCCACGCGCCGGTTCAGATTTCGCGGCATCAAATCCGCGCTTCCGACATACACCAACTCATTGCCGCCGTTATGGAAGTAGAAAATCCGGCTGTGTTCCAGGAACCGGCCGATGATGCTGCGGACGCGAATGGTTTCGCTTACGCCAGGGACGCCGGGTCGCAAGCAGCAGACACCGCGCACAATCAAGTCAATCTGCACGCCCGCTTCGGAAGCTTCATACAGCAGCCGGATCATCCCGGCATCCTCCAGCGCATTCATCTTGAAAATTAAATGCCCGTCTCCGTGCTCTCGATGGCGCTCCATCTCAGCGCGCACCAGGCGCTCCAGGCCGGGACGAATGCTGTGCGGAGCAACCAGCAGTTTGCGGTACGAGGTCTTCGCCGAATACCCAGTCAAATGATTGAACAAATCGCTTACATCGGCGCCGATTTCTTCATTGCACGTGAACATGCCAATGTCCGTGTAAAGCCTGGCGGTACTTGGATTGTAATTGCCTGTGCCCAGGTGGACGTAACGCCTGATAAGATCACCTTCGCGGCGAACCACCATGGCCATCTTGGCGTGCACCTTTACTCCCGGCAAGCCATACACCACGTGGACGCCTTCCCGCTCCAGCTTCTGCGCCCACTCGATATTGCTCTCTTCATCGAAGCGCGCTTTCAGCTCCACCAACACTGCCACTTGCGTACCGTTCTGACTTGCATCCAGCAACGCTTCAACAATTGGCGAATTCCGCCCCACGCGGTACAACGTCATCTTGATGGCGAGTACATCCGGATCTTCCGCCGCCGCCCGGAGAAAATCCACCACTGGCTGAAAAGATTCGAAAGGATGATGCAGCATCACGTCGCCCTCTCGAATGGTGTTGAAGATCTCTCCATTGGACGTGTTGACGAACCCCTTCGGCGTGGCGGGAATGAAAGGCTTGTCTTTCAGGGCGGGACGTTCAATGCTCAGCAGCCCTCTTACGCGGCTTATATCGAGCGGGCCGTCAATCCGGTAAACGTCGTTGTGGTCAAGCTCTAGATTGCTGGTGAGCAGATCCAGCATTCGCTGCGGCATGGCGGTATTCACCTGCAGACGCACTGCATCGCGAAACCGGCGCCGCCACACGGCCTCCTGAATACTCTCCAGCAGATCGTCCGCTTCCAGTTCCTGAATAGCAAGCTCCGCGTCGCGCGTGACATGGAACAGATCCGCCTCCACAATGTCCATTTCAGGAAACAGCAAACGCAAATTCGCGATGATCACCTGCTCTAACCAGATGAACGCCAGCTCGCCGGCTCGCGAAGGAAGCGCCACTAGTTGCGGCAACGAATCGGGCACCTTGACGCGAGCAAATCTCTCCTGTTCATCTCCATTTGTCACGATGGCCGCGATGTTCAAACTGAGATTTGAAATGTGTGGAAACGGCCGTCCGTGATCCACGGCCAGCGGTGTCAACACGGGGTACACAATGCGGCGGAAGTAATCGTCCACCGCCGTTCGTTGCTGGGCGTTCAGAGCGTCCAAATCCAGAATCTGAATATCGGCCTCGCGGAGCTCCGGCGTCAACTCTTCGCGCCAAAGCTTGTACATGTCGGAGACGATGCTGGTGACGTCCTGCCGGATCAATGCTAACTGCTCAGTCGGCGACCTGCCGTCCATGCTGATCTCGGTGGTTCGCGTCTCGATTTGCTGCCATAGCCCAGCCACTCGGACCATGAAGAACTCATCCATGTTTGAACCGAGAATGGAGACGAACTTCACGCGTTCGAGTAGCGCGTTATTCGGATCTTGAGCCTCTTCCAGCACGCGCCGCTGAAACGCCAGTAAGCTTAGATGCGGGTTTAGATAGAGATCCGGGGAGTCTAACCGGGGAACAGTCTCTGCTGCAGCTCGCGACGACGTGCCGGGCCGTCGTCTGGGGAACCGTGCGCTTCTCATACCGTTGGCGGATAGGTCTCCTTATTACTGTAGAACGCTCGCTGCTTCCGGCTGTAAAAGCACTCGCATCGGTTGACCAAACGGATGCCGGTTGCTACCATCAAAAAGCGGGGTGGAGCAGTCAGGTAGCTCGTTGGGCTCATAACCCAAAGGTCGCAAGTTCAAATCTTGCCCCCGCAACCAAACGCTTTCTTTTACGCGGCCCAGTTCTCTACGTTAAGCCCCTGTACTCGACGAACCCCCCCCATTATTGGTAACGACCGTTAAAGCGGCAGCTTTGGCATGTGCTGCAATCCACAAGTCATTGTTGCCAATCCTTTCGCCTTGCGTTTCAAGATCCTTCCGTAGCGCCATAAGCAATTGCCGCTTATATACTGCTGGGTCGCAGGCAGATTTACTGCAAACTGCGCCGACTTCTTAAGATTGTTAGGGAAGGAGTGGCGGGGACGACGGGGCTCGAACCCGCGACCTCCGACGTGACAGGCCGGCGTTCTAACCAACTGAACTACGTCCCCTTGTGTGGCTAACGTCGGAACACAAGCAGGATAACATAGCCTTCTCTTGCACTGCCCGGCTTCGCGGAAGGAGGCCGTAAGTGCGCCCAACCTAATCCCTGACGCGTATCGTACTGCGTACATCATCGCCAATAATGCGACCAAGGCTATCACGTTTGGCTAGAAAGCCTTTGGGGCGATAACTGGTGCGTCTCGCTGGCCCACCAGAAAAGTGCTACACGCCGAATGGCGCATCGGCAACTCTCCCAATCATGCTTGCGGACGAGTTCCCGGAATGGGGTATCGCAGCCCCCAATCGTGCCTTCCATCCCCTCTGAGCGGCAGTCTCACGCAATACCGAGTTCGCCTCGAACACTGGTCAAATGGACATCCATGTTGACGTCAAGCAGCCACATGGAAGATTCAGTGAACTCGGACGCGACTTGAAGAATTTCGGACAGGACTGAAGGAAGAGTAAGGCCGATAGCCTAGCACCCGTTACGGGTAAAATCTGCCAATCGGGTCTTTGAACTGATTATCATTGGTACCATCTTTGTTCCCCAGTGCATGACCAGACCCAGCCGCTCTCGGCAACTTTACAGACTAACGCGCTAGTCGGACAAATACCTTCAAACGGGATTGGTACTGCTGACCGCCCTTGCGCTCGCGAACTCTAATGACAATAAAGTCGCCGAGCCCGACTGTTACCCCCAACCCGGCCTACACTGACGCGCAGCACTTTCTCACGTCCAAGTGGACCACGCGAATGCTCTCCGATTCATCTCTTCGCTCCGATCTCCCATGCTGGCTCCTGCAGGACCCCAAGCCGCAACGCACCGCATACGAAACCAGGTACCGGGATGTAAGACTTGCTGCAGGATCACGCCCCAACCAAAAAACACTTTCCCCAGCCGCTGCAACAGCTTACGCCTTCTAGTTCGCTCCAAACC
>CAXUCT010000097.1:0-1650 GCA_964249415.1 uncultured Bryobacteraceae bacterium
CTAGAGAACCTGCAGGCAGCGAGAAGTCTACCGAGACCATTTCGACATAAGGATCTGTCGACGGATTGTTGGTGATAGCAAAGTCATACAGTTAGTCCACTCCGGACGCTGAAACTAAGCTTGTAATGGTAACCGGATCTGCCTGCATCTTCCCGTGCGCAGTCAAAAGCAGAACAGGGACGGTTAACAACGACAGATGCTTATTAAATCTAAAATGCCGAGACATTATAACTTTCCTCCGTTTGAATATTTGTATTCGTTCATATCGGGACATAAGTAACATTACCGTTAAAGCAGGCGAGCCAGCTTATAAAAGCCGGCTCGCTATGCTGTTAGACCCGGATCATACTAAACCATAACGCGCGGGCTATTGACGGGTTCCATCGTCAATTGTCCCTGCCGGGTACGGCTGGTCGGGGTCATGGGCAAATGGGAAAGCATCCCGGAAAGGCGAGTCGGGACCATTCACTTTATCGCTCAGGAGAACTCCATTATTGAGCATGGTGAAAACCGCATCCACCACGTCATCCCCCAATCGCCGGCCGCCCATGTGGCCGAAACCACCGCTGGCGTTATTCCCACCACCCGGCCCAATGTTTGGAACAGTCAAGTCGAGTCGCAGGATATCGCCGTTTGCCTGTATCACTTTCAGAAGCTTGGCTTGATACGTGGCGTTCGTTCCGAAAGCGTTCATGGACGTAACCAATGCATTTTTGAACATTCCCGCGGCGTCTTGTGCCGTGGTAGCAGCATTGTAAGCGTTTTTCATCGGTGGCGGAATCAGACCGTTGTTTACCAGCGGATTTCCTTCGCGATCCACGGTGATCCACGGTCCGGACGCGACAACCGTCCCATTCGTGGTGACCACCTGGTTACGTTGGCGTTGCGTCACGCCATTGATTCCGATGATGTTCGATGCACCCTTCAGCATGTCAGCCGGCACCTCGACTACCGTCAGCAGAACATTGAATCCTGCGTACGTATCGCGGCCGCCGCGCTGGCCGAGCAACGACGTGTTCGGGTGGCCTGGATTGGCGATCGCCGAGGCGACCAGCCGATTCGCGCCGGTGTCATCCAGGAAGAAAGGATCGTCCATCGCACCCGCGAAGAATTTCGCGCCTGTGACGGGGTCTTGCGTGATCACCGGGGCCGGGGCGACTCCGTTCTCCGATTCGTTTGCGGTCGTATAAGGCTCCTGCGTCGCGATGGTTGTGGGGGCGGTGAACGTATGGCCATTTGGCAACGTAATTGTCGCCGTCTGCGACGTTTGCCGTCCCAGTCCCGGCGAATACGTCACGTCCACAAATGTATCCGGGGTCGCATCGCCCGTGTTTTCAATTTCGAACCGGTATCGGAGATTCGAGTCGAAGATTACCATCCCAAAATGCTCAGACGAGACAATAAAGTTCATGGTGCTCATCACCAGGACCACTTGAGTGTTGTCATTAGGGTCCAGAAATGCCCACATATCCCCGATGTCCGCAGCCCGGTCCTGCGCTACCTGCGGCGAATCGAGGTGGTCCGATGCGTGCACCTGGACTGCCGGGTTGGGTTTCAAAGCAACAGCGCCGGCCAAGGCGAGCGCGCCGATGCCGACCATTGTTGCCTTTTTATAGTGCTTTGTTAAAAAGCTCATCCGTTTTTTACCTT
>CAXUCT010000097.1:1660-12030 GCA_964249415.1 uncultured Bryobacteraceae bacterium
TACTGGCAGCTGCCGTATGATGGCCAACGCCGCTTCTCTTGGGTAACTTCAGAGACTTTCACCTTAAAAATTAATCGCTAGCCGCTTTCAGTTATAGCCGCTAAACACGAACATAGCTATGATTTAGATCATATTTAGTCACCTTCTAGGGTTTCCCCCTATTTCTCTGGGCTCGAAAGATACTGCCGCCGTGACTGGTACTGGAAATTGTTTGCGTACCGTAACTAAACATTGCACGATTCTCGAAACCATTTGGTTAGGAAAACTTGTGTTCCTTCTCCGAACTGAAGAATTACCAGAACATCTAACAGCTGAAGCGACTTCTCACGATCTTGCCCGCAAAGATACGCTCTACCGTCAAGGCGAGCCTGTTGCAGCGGTGTTTGTGCTCGTGTATGGAAGGCTGCAGCTGTGTGCTTCAACCAGCGATGGTAAGCAAGTCCCGCTGTATACAGTTCGTCCGGGGGAATGTGTGGCGGAAGCAGCATTGTTCGCGCAAAATTACTGCAGCGATGCGGTCGCAGAGATCAAGTCCTGCGTGCGCGGCTTTCCGGTGCAAGCTCTCCGGAACACACTTCATAAACGTCCGGACTTAGCTGCCGAATTCATGCAGTTACAGGCAAATCGCTGTAATGGTCTTCGAATCTCGCTCGAACTTCGTAGCCTTCGCTCGGCGCGCCAGCGCATCTTGCAATACCTTCAGATCTCTGCTCCCTCAGGTTCAAGGACCGTCACACTTGATCGGACGCTTAAGAATGTCGCCGATGACCTAGGACTCAGTCACGAGACTTTTTATAGGACGCTTGCTCAGTTGATAGAGGCCGGTGTGGTAACGCGCACCAAGACCACGCTTGGGCTCACAGAACATCGGGCATAGCATCGCGTTGCTTCACAACCGCTCCTGCTCAACACCTATGATCCGCCTGGATTTGGGATCCTGAACGAATACGATAACGCGCAAATTCGCGCCCTGCGAAAGTGGCCTGAAGGCTGCGCGCACATCTTTTTGAAGGCTCGAAGCGTTCGTAACGTCCGCAATTTTAGTAAGGGATTGGACCACTGCCACGTGTTCCAAATCCCTACCGGCGTTTTCCCCGCGCATAACATGCGATCGGGCTTGATCGGCAGCCAAGACCAGATAAACTCCGGCGCTAAAGGGCTTCTCCGGCAGCTGGCGAATCTCCAGGTGCACCCGTACCGCGCCATCCTCTTTTTGGGCATTCACGGTTACGGCGACTTTCGGCACTCGCAGCGATTCCTGAATGGCACGTTCTATTGACGACCCGTCACTGCCTATCACTTGCTTTCGCCCATCAACCACAAGCTGCGGTGTGTAAACCTCCGAATTGAGCGCAGAGGCGTAATCCTGCTGCCGTTTGCTGAACGCAGGCGAAGAGTAAGGGTCCACCCAGCCAAGCTGATTCCAATAATCCACGTGCTCACTCATCACAATGAGATCGGCCCGCTCTACGCGTTGCTGGCGATCCAACTTCTGAAGCAACTTGTCTGCCGGTGGACAGCTCGAACAACCTTCCGACGTGAATAGTTCCAGCAAGACAGGGACACGGTCGGTGACGCCGGGCTGGCCAACGCCGCTAGCCGACCCAAGCTTCAGGACACCAAGAATAAAGCATGTGGTTAGAATGAGCGCCTTTTGTTTCATTAATTCACCGCATCGACGGCAAGAGCGATCAGCCGGCGACTTTCACCCATCTGTTCGCCGCCGTCTTGGGAGAAGTCACGCCAATCAAATAAGCTGAACGCCTAATCCCGCCCAAACGCGTTCACCACTTTCAGGATTTCAGAACCATAGCGCTTTGTGAAACCCGGGCCAATTCCGGCGATTGCGAGCAGGTCTCCTTCTGCCGCGGGACGGTCCTCGGCAATCTCGCGCAGCACCTTATCCGTAAAAATGCGGAACGCGGGCAGGCCTTTGCTTTTAGCTTCCGCCAAGCGCCAGTCGCGAAGAGCTTGTGTCAGCCGTTCGTCAGCGACGTCGGGAACGGAATCGCCCACGGATTTAGATGGGCTTTTCGCCGGGCGTTTCACGGAAGACCGCTTCCGTTTCCCGCTGCGCAGTTCGCGGTCGTTCTTGCGTAACCGCAGTGCAAGCGATTCTCCCACATCCCTCGATTGCCCCTCGCGAGTCAGCCGCACGGTTCGATACGGAATGCTCTTGCCCTCTTTTTCGAACACGGCGTCCGTCAGCGCCACCAAACCGGCCCGTGCCAGGGCACCCAGCAGTTCTTCAAAACTCGTCCGGTCCAGTGCTTCGCCACAAATTTCAGCGTGCAGCTTGCCCGTAGATTTCGCAAAACCCCCTGTCAGGGAAGCGATCACGTTCGCGGCTACCTTGCTTTCGCCGGCCGATGCTTCGCGGAAATCTTGAGCGATGCACTCCTGGGGTGCGCAAAAATCGCACATGCCGCACCACGCCTGGGTGTCACTGCGATCTCCGAAGTGACGCACCAAAGCCGCCATGCGGCACTGATCCGCCGCCGCATAGCGCAGCATCACGTCAAGCTGCGCAGACCTATGACCGCCCTGGCTCAAATACGAATCCCGCCACTTCCCTTCTCCCAGCGCTACGTTCTCCTCCGGATCAATGGATGCGCCACCGTGAATCCACAGCTTTTCAAGTACCTTCTCAAACAGGTCCGAATCGAGCTTTGAAGCCTTGTGCAAATCTTCCTTGCGAGCCGGCTTGCTTCGCAGCATCTTAAAGAGACCATCGACGATGGCCACATCAGGATAGTCGCGGCCTAAGAAAAAGTCATGCCGGTGACGATCCGCGTAAGAATGCATCAGGATGGCACGGCTGGGCGCTCCGTCACGTCCCGCGCGGCCGATTTCCTGGTAATACGCTTCGGTGCTGCCGGGTAGCGCCGTGTGAATCACCGTTCTGACATCCGGCTTATCGATCCCCATGCCAAAGGCAATTGTCGCGACAATGACGTCGATCTCGCCCGCGAGAAACTGCTCCTGTACGCGCTGACGGTGATCCGATCTCAGCCCCGCATGGTAAGGCGCCGTTCGAAAAGGGCCGCCCAACTCAGCCGCTAATAGATCGCTCTCGCTGCGAGTAGGAACATAAACAATTCCCGGTCTTCGCGATGCGTCGCGAAGCACCGCAAAAGCAGCTTCGCGGCGTCTCGAAGGCGCCACCTCCACCACTTCAATAGCGATGTTCTTACGGCGAAAGCCTTGAATAGAGCGCAGCGGATCGTCCAGGCCGAGTTGCTGTACGATATCGTTTTGCACAACCGGCGTGGCAGTCGCGGTCAGCGCGATGATGGGCGCCGGCCTTAGCATGGGAAGATACGACTGCAACATCCGGTAATCCGGCCGGAAATCATGCCCCCATTGCGAAATGCAATGCGCCTCATCCACTGCGATCAGGCACGGCTTGCGACGCGCCAGAAACTCCGGGAACCCTGGTACGGAGAACCGCTCCGGCGCGATAAACAGAAACTTCAGCCGGCTGTCGCGATAGGCCAGTGCCGCAGCGCGCGACATCTCCCGGCCGCCCCCTGAATGGATGCGATCGGCGCACAAGCCCTTTTCGTTCAGCTTCGCAACCTGGTCCTCCATGAGCGCGATCAGTGGACTGATGACCAACGCCGTGCCTCCACGCGCTACCGTGGGCAGCTGGTAGCACAACGACTTGCCTGCTCCGGTTGGCATCACTACCAGAACATCCCGGCCCTCGTAAACGGTTCGGCAGACCGTCTCTTGACCAGGGCGAAAAGCCGAAAACCCAAATAGTCGGCTCAGGGTAGGTTCAAGTGCTTCAGATACAGCTTGAGGCATAGCGGCTTCGATTCGGCTACTCGCTATTCATGGTTTTCTCTTGCACGGCAATTTCCACGCGCTCGCGTTTAATGTCAAGCCGCACCCGCGAGTAGATGTTCATATATACATTGGCCACCCACACCAGCGCGAACTCCGCAATGAGATATCCGCGCCAGTCCACGTACAGCAGCTTGAAGCGCGTGAGCACAAGAAAAAAAAGCGTGACATAGTGGCTGAAACAGTACTCGCACGTGAACAAGTAAACGAACTTGCGCTGCACCAGCTTCCCGCAGTCTTGGCTGCGGCTCTTGCACCACTCCCGCGGTTCGCGAAAAACTTCTTCGTGCGTGACCGTCCACGCCACGCTCGCGATGGGAAGCGCCAGGATAAACAAAAACGCAAGTTGCTCGCCGATGGTACTCATCCCTACTACTACTACTATCGTCCATCGCGTCGTAACTGGAACGCGTTCACTTCTCAGGCGTGCCAACGGCGCCTTTTATACCGCTCCAAGCGAGAATAGAACGATGCCACACGACCGAGCGAGCAGCGCCGCACCCGCCCCTCCAAACGCCATGATCATCTTCGGAGCGGGAGGCGACCTGACCAAGAGATTAGTTGTCCCAGCTCTCTATAATCTGGCTTGCTCCAAACTTCTCCCCGACGAGTTCGCCATCACCGGCATCGATCTCGCCAACCACACCGATGAAGATTGGCGCAGCTCTCTCCAAGACATGACGCAGCAGTTCCTGACTGCCGGCGATCCCAATAACAAGTTAGACGAAGAGGTCTGGAAGTGGCTCACCAGCCGCATGCGCTACCAGCAGGGAGATCTCAACGACCCCGGCACTTACGAGAAGCTGAAGGCCAACTTAGCCGATTGTGACGCCAAGCAAGGGACCGCCGGTAATTACCTCTTCTACATGGCAGTGGCCGATCGCTTTTTCGGACCCATCGTAGAGCATCTGGGGCAAAGTGGACTGACCTGCGAAAAAGATGGGGTCTGGCGCAGGGTCGTGGTGGAAAAGCCATTTGGTCACGATCTCGCGTCCGCGCAAGAGCTCAACAGAAGATTGTTAGACGTCCTGAGTGAAGGCCAGATTTACCGTATCGATCACTTTCTCGGCAAAGAAACTGTCCAAAACATCATGATGTTCCGCTTTGCGAATGGCTTCTTCGAACCCATGTGGAGCCGCGATCGCATCGATCACGTACAGATTACCGTCGCCGAGACCGTCGGGGTAGAGAAGCGCGGCAAATTCTATGAGAGCACCGGTGCTTTGCGGGATATGGTGCCCAACCACATGTTCCAGCTTGTCGCCATGACCGCGATGGAAGCGCCCAGTTCCTTTCGCGCCGATGCAGTTCGCTCCGAGAAGGCGAAAGTAATCGAATCCGTCCGCGTCTCAAAACCCGAAGAGGTCGCCTGCATGTCAGTCCGCGGCCAGTACGACAGTGGCGAGATAGATGGAAAGCCCGTTCCCGCTTATCGCCAGGAAGAAAACGTTGCTCGCGACTCGCCGATGGAAACATACGTAGCAATGAAGCTGACGATCGACAATTGGCGCTGGGCTGGAGTGCCATTCTACATCCGCACCGGGAAGCGCCTCGCGCGGCGCAAAAGTCAGATCGCGATCCGCTTCAAGGAAGCGCCCATCGCGCTGTTCCGCGGCACGCAAGTTCACTCTCCGCCCCCAAACTGGCTAATGCTGCGCATTCAGCCGGAAGAGGGTATCGCGCTTGAGTTTGGAACCAAGATCCCCGGCCCGGTCCTGCAGCTTGACAACGTCCGAATGGACTTCAAGTACACGGATTACTTCGGCACTGCTCCCACTACCGGCTATGAAACACCCATCTACGACGTCATGATCGGCGACCAAACTCTATTCCAGCGCGCCGACAATATTGAGGATGGATGGGCAGCTGTGCAGCCTATGCTCGACGTTTGGGCCAACCAGCGGCCTGACAATTTCCCGAATTACAAGGCTGGTTCGGAAGGCCCCGCTGCAGCGGACGAACTGCTCGCGCGAGATGGCCGCGCATGGCGTCTTATCTTGTAAATAGCTCAATCCTGTAACGCGCGGTACTTCCGCAGCAGTTCATACATCACCACTGCCCCTGCGCTAGCTACGTTTAGCGAATGTTTCAGCCCCAGCATCGGAATGCGCACGTGCGTGTCGCAGTGCTCCAGTAGCTGCTGTGGCAACCCGTCCACCTCATGTCCGAACAGCACGCAAACGGGAAAGCGCGGCCGCCACTCGAACAGATCCGTCGCGCGCGTGCTCGTCTCAATGGCGGCGATCTCATAACCGTCAGCGCGAAGTTGCGCCATCCGTGCGTCCGCATTCTCAACCGGTTCCCACGCCACGCGCGCTTCAGCTCCCAGCGCCGTTTTCGTGATCGCACCCTTTGGCGGACGCGCGGTGATCCCGCTTAACAGCAGCCGCTCAATGCCCGCGCCATCGGCGCCGCGAAAGAACGCACCTACGTTGTACATGCTTCGCACGTTGTCCAGCAGAATAGACACCGGCAGCCGCAAGCCGGAATAAGGCGCCGCGGCAGCCGTGGCGCGGTACGGAATGCGCTCCATCCCCTACTTGGTGGCGAGGCCGGAGCGATGCCAAAGCTCGTCCACCCGCGCCACTACTTCCGGCGACATCTTGATCTCATTGGGCCAGCGCCGCGTGAAACCCTCCGACGGCCACTTAGTAGTTGCATCCACGCCCATCTTCGATCCGTAATTGGGCATGCGGCTGGCGTGATCCAGCGAGTCGATAGGCCCCATCACAAATTCGATATCGCGCTGCGGGTCGATGTTGTTCAGCGCTCTCCAGGCTACCCCGTGTACATCCTGCACATCCACGTCTTCATCCACCACCACCACGCACTTGCTGAACATCGCCTGGCCAAGTCCCCAAATTGCGTGCATCACCTTCCGCGCCTGGCCCGGATACGACTTTCGTATTGAAACTAGAATCAGGTTGTGAAACACGCCTGCCGCAGGCATGCAGATGTCGCGCACTTCCGGCAGCTGCATGCGCATTAGTGGAAGGAAGATACGTTCAATTGCTTTGCCCATGTAGAAATCCTCCATGGGCGGCGGACCCACAATCGTCGTTGCGTAGATGGGATCTTTGCGATGCGTAATGCACGTGATGTGAAACACGGGATAGTCGTCGTCAAGCGAATAGAATCCCGTGTGATCTCCAAATGGTCCTTCGCGGCGCAATTCGCCCAGCTCGAGGTAGCCTTCCAGCACGATCTCGGAGTTGGCGGGCACATCGATGTCGCACGTTTCGCACTTCACCATCTCCACGGCCTTGCCGCGCAAGAAACCGGCGAACAGCATCTCGTCAATTGACGGCGGCAGCGGAAGGATGGATGAGTACAGCGTGGCTGGATCAGACCCGATTGCCACCGCCACCGGCATCCGCATGTCTTTGCCTTCGGCAACCAGCCGCCGGTAATGTTCCGCGCCCTGTTTATGTTTCTGCCAATGCATGCCCGTCGTCTGGCCGTCGAAAACTTGCATGCGATACATCCCGCAATTACGCTTCCCTGTTTCCGGGTGTTTGGAGAAAACCATGGGCAGCGTAATGAAGCGCCCCCCATCGCCTGGCCAGCAATGCAGGATTGGAAACTCTGCAAGCGAAAATCCGTCCCGGCGAATTACTTCCTTGCAAGGCCCGCTTGATACCTTCTTCGGAAACATCGCTGAAACTTCGCCTAGCTTCGGGAGCATTTTCAGCTTGTCGAAGAATCCCTCCGGCTTCTGCATCTCGAGGAAGCCGACAATCCGCGATGCAACCTCTTCAATGTCCTCCACTCCCAGCGCCAGCTCCATGCGGCGCATGCTCGCGAAGGCGTTGATCAGCACGGGCGTCTTCGACCCTTTGGGCCTCTCGAAAAGCAAAGCCGGCCCGCCGCTTTTTACAGACCGGTCGGCAAACTCCGTGATCTCCAGGTGCGGATCCACCTCGAACGGAATCCGCTTCAGTTCCCCTTGTCGCTCGAGCGCGCGTATGAATTCGCGCAAATCAGTAAAGGCCATCAGTTCCCGTACACCTATTATGGTGAGCCCACTATCATGAAATGACTCATGAGCAAAAAGACGGCGCTCGTCACCGGTGCAAGCCGGGGCATCGGGAAGGCCTGCGCGGAAGTGTTGGCCTCCTCTGGTTTACGCGTCGTGTTGGCAGCGCGGTCTGTGGAGAAGCTTCAGGCAATCGCGTCCGCCATTCAGCAGAACGGTGGCGAAACCTTCGTCGTCGAAATGGACCTCGCCCATGGTGAATCCATCAAAGACGGTTTTGCAAAGGCCATCAAAGAATTCGGCCGCATCGACGTTCTGGTGAATAACGCCGGCATCACTAAGGACGGCCTGGCCGTGCGCATGAAACCGGCCGATTGGAACGTTGTCCTTGAAACCAATCTGAGCGGCGCATTTTATGCTACCCAGCAGGTGCTCCCCGGCATGATGCGTGAGCGCTGGGGCCGCATCGTCAATATCTCGTCCGTCGTCGGCGAATCGGGCAATCCCGGCCAGGTGAATTACGTCGCCTCCAAAGCCGGTCTTATCGGTCTTACGAAATCGCTAGCCCAAGAAGTAGGAAGCCGCAACATCACGGTGAACGCCATCGCGCCCGGCTACGTCGAGACAGACATGACTCACGGCCTCTCTGAAGAGCTAAAAAAGAAGATGCTTGCGGCAACGCCGCTGAAACGCATGGGGACCGCCGCGGATATTGCCTCCGCCGTAAAGTTTCTAGTCAGCGATGAGGCAAGTTTCATCACCGGGCACGTCTTGGATGTGAATGGCGGATTGCGCATGTAGCCTGCGGCAATTGCGCTGCATCGAACGGTAGGAACCTCAGAATGCCGGTAAACACAGTTGCACCGAAGGCGCATCGTGATAGCAGATTCAAGATTGGTTTGGTCCAGATGTCGTGCTCAACGGATGCAGACGCGAATCTTGAAAAAGCTATTCGCGGGGTACGCGACGCGGCTGCTAAGGGCGCCGAAATCATCTGCCTCCCGGAACTCTTCCGCAGCCAATACTTTTGCCGCGAAGAGAACGCCCAGCTTTTTGACTTAGCCGAAACAATCCCCGGCCCATCCACCGAAGCGCTCAGCTCCGTCGCCAAAGAATTACAGATCTCCATCGTCGCTTCACTCTTTGAAAAGCGCGCGCAGGGTCTTTATCACAACACCGCCGCCGTTCTCGACGCTGACGGCTCGCTGATCGGACTTTACCGCAAGATGCACATCCCGGACGATCCCCTCTATTTCGAAAAATTTTACTTCACGCCTGGCGATCTTGGGTTTCAGAACTTCGAAACGCGCTTCTCCCGCATTGGTGTCCTGGTCTGCTGGGACCAGTGGTATCCCGAAGGCGCGCGCATCACCAGCTTGGGGGGCGCCAACGTTCTCTTTTATCCAACCGCCATCGCTTGGCATCCCGCCGAAAAAGTGCAGTACGGCGAAGCTCAACTCGATGCCTGGCGAACCGTTCAGCGAGCGCATGCCATCTCGAACGGCGTATTCGTCGCCGCGGTGAACCGCACTGGATTCGAAGGTCCTTCAGATGCTGGGCTCGAGTTTTGGGGCAACTCTTTTGTGGCCGATCCATTCGGCCGCGTCGTTTCCCAAGCGCCCGCAAGTGAAGAACAGGTGCTGATAGCCGAGTGCGATCCCAAGCAGATGGATGAAGTGCGCCGCAACTGGCCGTTTCTGCGCGACCGCCGCATCGACGCGTATGCGCCCATCACTCAGCGCTGGCTCGCCTAATCGCCGATGCACATCAGCAACTCCGAGGCTGCTTCACGCGGCTTCCGCATGCCCGCCGAATGGGAACCCCACGAAGCAACTTGGCTCGCGTGGCCCCATGAGATCAGCGATTGGCCAGGTAAATTTGCTCCCATCCCATGGGTCTACGGGGAAATCGTCCGGCACCTGTCTCACGGGGAAAAAGTCCGCATTCTGGTGCAAGATCCGGACGTTGAAGGGAAAGCCCGCCGCATTCTAAAGAGATGCGGGGCACAGATGAGCGCCGTAGAGTTTTTCCCCATCCCCACCGACCGCAGTTGGACGCGCGACTTCTGTCCCATCTTTGTGCGCGATGCTGAGGATCAGCGCGTCCTGCTGAATTGGCACTTTAACGGCTGGGCCAAATATTCCAATTCAAAATATGACGACGCCGTCACCGAATCCCTGGCTCCGCTGCTGAGTTTGCCAATGTCTATGCCAACGTGGAACGGCCAACGTGTGGTTCTCGAAGGCGGCAGCATCGACGTGAACGGCGCAGGTGCAATCCTAACGACGGAAGAATGCCTGCTCAGCAACGTCCAAGCGCGCAATCCCGAACTCACGCGCCACGACCTGGAGCAGATTTTTCTCGAGCACCTCGGCGCGCATCACACATTGTGGCTTCGCAACGGCATTGCAGGCGACGACACCCATGGCCACGTCGACGACCTGGCCCGATTCACAGATGCGTCAACCATTGTCATCGCCAGTGAAGAGGACTCGTCCGAACCGAATTACGAGCCGCTCAAAGAAAATCTGGCACTCCTCTGCGA
>CAXUCT010000098.1:0-5483 GCA_964249415.1 uncultured Bryobacteraceae bacterium
TTCAGCCAACTTGCGATACGCCGCGGCGCCACTCTGCTGGATATATTCATCGGGATCAAGGCCGCGCGGAATCTCCAGCACCTTCACTCGCAAGCCTTCCCCCAGCAAAGGACCAATGTACTTCTCTGTTGACCGCGCGCCTGCCGCATCGGAGTCAAAGTTAAGAATGATCTGCCCGGTACTCGCCTGCTGTTGCGCCACCTGGCGTTTCATCGCCCGGACCTGTTCGTGACCTAGCGACGTCCCGCTGCTCGCCACCACCTCATGAATCCCAGCAGAATAGACGCCAATTACGTCCATGTAGCCTTCGACCAGGATCATGCGGTCGGACTTGCGCGCGTCCATTTTCGCCCGATGCAAGTTGTAAAGCACCGTCGACTTTTTATAGATCTTGGTTTCCGGGGAATTCAGATACTTAGGCTCATCGCCCTGACGCAGCGCTCTTCCACCAAAGGCAATCAGCTTGCCTGACTCGTTATGGATGGGGAACATCAGGCGCGCACGGAATCGATCGTAAAATCCGCGGCCGTCCTCCCGCTTTCCGACCAGCCCGGATTCTTGCATCAAGGCCGTCCCGAACTTCTGAAGCCGCTGTATCAACTGCTGGCCCGAGCCGTCCGAAATCCCCAGACGGAACTCATCCACAGCAGACTGCGGTACCCCTCTCGTTTTTAGATATTTGCGAGCTTCGCTTCCCGCCGGGCCACGAAGATTGGCTTGGAACAGATCCGCGGCAATCTCATGCATTTCGAGTAACGCCGCGCGGCTCTGCGCCTCAGGATCATTTGCCCGTTCACGCTCGGGGAAAGGGATGCCATTACGCTCGGCCAGAACCTTCAATGTTTCCGGGAACGTGAGGCCTTCTTTCTCCATCACAAAGCGGAAGACATCGCCCCCCGCTCCGCAACCGAAGCATTTATAAATTTGAAGGGTGCTCAGGACGCCGAAGGAGGGGGTTTTCTCCGAATGAAATGGACACAATCCCACGTAGCGTACGCCCTGCCGTTTGAGCGGAAGGTACTGCTCCACTACCTCAACGATGTTGAGCTGACTCTTAAGCTGCTCAGCGAAGGTCATGCGAGAGAAACCACACTGGCAATGCCTCTAGATTAGCAATCCTGAGGCGTGCTTGGTATCGAGATTGGCATAATGACCGCAATGCCATGGGTCTAAAAAAATGGGTCTGAAAGAATACGTCCGTAAACGCCACTTCGACAAGACGCCGGAACCCAAAGGTCACGAGCCTGCAAACAAAGGAAGCGGTCGGGGCGGGTTTTTCTGCGTGCAGCGCCACGACGCCACCCGCCTTCACTATGACTTCCGTCTGGAAGTGAATGGCGTACTTGTCAGTTGGGCAGTGCCGAAAGGTCCCAGCTTGGACCCCACGCGCAAGGCGCTGGCCATGAAAGTGGAAGATCATCCATTCGACTACGGCACTTTTGAAGGCAACATACCGGCAGGGAATTACGGCGGCGGCAGCGTGATGCTGTGGGATATAGGCACCTTCGAAGTTCTGGGCGACGCCTCCGCGCAGGAGCAACTGGATCGTGGCGACTTCAAATTTGAATTGCATGGTGCAAAGCTGAAAGGCTCCTTCGCCATTGTTCACATGAAACATGCCGGGAAAGGCAACGAATGGCTGCTCATCAAGAAGAAAGATGAGTGGGCTGTCCCAGGCTACGACATCGATCAGTTCGCATGGAGCATCAGGACTAAGCGCACGCAAGAACAGATCGCGGAAAATAAAGAGACCTTAGATGTGACCGGGATCGCGGGTGCGCGCAAGGCGATTCTCCCGGCAGATCTTCAACCGATGCTGGCGACCGCGGTGACCAAGATTCCTTCCGGCGATCAATGGCTCTACGAAGTCAAGTGGGACGGAATTCGTGCGCTGTGCCTGATTAAGGACGGCGAAGCGCAAATTCAATCCCGCCGAGGCAATCGCTGCGAGAAGCAGTATCCGGAACTCGCGGACTTGCCTGCGCAGGTGAATGCGAAGACCGCTTGGCTCGACGGCGAGATCTGTATTCTCGATGAAAACGGCCGCGCCCGCTTTTCCATGATTCAGCCGCGCATCGCAGCCAATCCGGGCGCCATTCCCCGTCTAGCCGAAAGCTCGCCGGCGACGCTGTTCCTGTTCGACATTCTTTACGTCGATGGATACGATCTACGCGGCGTTGCGCTTGAAGATCGCAAGCGCATCTTGAATGCCGTGGTCACGCCGGGCGATCACGTTCGCCTCTCTGAGGCGTTTGACACGGACGGCCAACAGATGTTTGAAGCGGCAAGCAAGATGGGGCTTGAGGGCATTCTGGCCAAGGATCGTCACAGCACCTATGAGTCCAGCCGTTCGCGATCCTGGCTCAAGCTGAAGGTTTTGACTGAGCAGGAATTCGTGATTGCCGGCTTCACGAAAGGTGAACGCGACTACTTCGGTTCGCTTGTCCTGGGCGTGTATCAAGACGGCAAGCTTCGCCATGCTGGCCAAGTTGGCACGGGCTTTGACGGGAAGCTGATGAAGGCAATCTACGAGCGTCTGGAGCCGCTCATCACCAAAGCGAGTCCGTTCAGCGTTAAGCCAAACATCAGAACCGGGCTCAGGAATGTGACTTGGGTTCGCCCGGAAGTTGTTTGCCAGGTTCGTTTTCTCGAATGGACCAACGACGGCATTCTGCGCGCTCCTGTGTTTGTGGGACTGCGTGAAGATAAGCCCGCGAACGAGGTTACTCGCGAGGAGGCAATAGAGCCAGATGCCTCGCCGGCTGTTGCGGACGGCCTGGATCTCGCCGGTCGCGAAGTGACTACCGAGGTGAACGGGCACAGGCTGAAGTTCACAAATCTCGATAAGGTTTGGTTTCCAAAAGATGGTTGGAAGAAGCGCGATCTCCTTGAGTTCTACGATCGCGTCTCGCCCTGGTTGCTGCCGCATTTGAAAGACCGTCCGCTTTCGATGAAACGCTACCCGAACGGCATTGCGGAGGAGTTCTTCTTCCAAAAGAATGCCGGAAGCCATTTCCCCGACTGGATGCGCTGCGAGCCCATCACGGAACACCATCCGCCGAAGATAAACCACTACCCCATGGCGCAAGATCGCGCGAGTCTCCTTTATTTGGTGAATCTTGGCTGCATTGACCAGAACCCCTGGATGAGCCGCGCCGGAAGTCTGGACCGGCCTGACTGGATGCTGCTTGATCTGGATCCAGTGGAGACCTCGTTTAATCAGATCGTTGATGCGGCTCTGCTTGTTCGGGAACTGCTGGATGGTCTCGGATTAAAAGGCTACCCTAAGACCACCGGTGGCGACGGAATGCATGTGTACGTGCCGCTAGATCCTATCTACAGCTTTGATCAGGTTCGCAGCTTCGCCGAACTGCTCACGCATCTGGCCGTGATTCAGGAGCCGGACCTATTCACTACGCCGCGCAGTGTTGGGAAGCGAAAGAAGGGCCGCGTTTACTTCGATTACCTGCAAATTGGAATCGGCAAAACCATTGCGGCACCCTATGTTGTGCGCGCTTATGATGGCGCGCCAGTGGCAACTCCGCTCGATTGGAAAGAGGTGAAGCATGGCTTGCAGCCATCTGACTTCCTTATCAGCAACACCATCGAGCGATTCAATCGCGTCGGCGACCTTTTTGCTCCCGTGCTGCAGGGCGGCCAAAAGCTCGAAGACGCGCTGGAACGGATGAACGCGACCGGCTCGCCCGACGCGAGTCCCCCCACAAAGAAGCGGGCCTCCAAGCGCGCTAAGAAGGCTTAGTGACGACGCAGCGCCACTCGTCGATTCCGAAAGTCTCCGAATCGGGAAGCATTTGCTCGAAGACGTTGGCTTCCGCATCGGAGAAGCCGGTCAGTATCAGCCAGCCGTCTGGATTGGTTATGCGCAGCAACTCTTCCAGAATGGATAACAGGACTGTTCCGCTGATGTTGGCGAGCGTGACATCGGAGCAACCGTTCGTCAGGCAGTCCGCGGAACCAACAGCTAAGTGTGGCTCGAAGCCGTTCAGAGCGAAGTTCTCCGAAGCGGTTGCGAGAGCCGCTCCGTCAGGATCAATCCCCATGGCCGCGCGAGCTCCCAGGCGCAGCGCAGCAATGGCTAGAATGCCCGATCCCGTTCCTACATCCACAACTCTAGCTTCTGCGGTGATGCACTTTTCCAAAGCGATGAGCGCCAGCTGCGTGCAAGGGTGTTCGCCGGTGCCGCACGCCAGACCTGGATTGTGAACGACGCGCTCACGTCCGAGAGGCGTTAACTCTGCGGACCATGGAGGCGCCAGGAATAATTTCTGCCCAACCACTCGGGGTGGCCACTTGGCTTGCGTTTCTGCCACCCAGTCCCTTGCCGGTTCTGTCCGCCATTGCGGAGAGTATTCGCCGAAGCGCGCCAACAGTTCTGCCCGTGATGCATTCGTCTCAAAGCCGGCGATCAATACGATGCGCCCATCGGTATCCATCTCACGAACTGCTACCGTTCCCCCTTCCCACAACTCAGCCGATATGAACTCGCTCTGCTCCGGGGAGCATGTGAGCTGAAGAGAATACATGCGTGAGAATTGCTAAGCGCCGGCGGAAGCAGCGATGAGGGAATGATCGAGCGCGTCAGCGGTCCCGATGTTCCAGCGCCTCACCCAGAGATGCAATGTCAGCAAGCCCCAGAGATGATAGCCCAGATTCTCTTCTCGCCGGAGGTGCCGCTCGACCAGTGCAGTGATAGCAGTTGGCGAGAACAGGCCCACGCGCCGCACCGACTCCTGTCCTAGGGCGTCCAACAGCAGCGGGCGCAGCGGCCCGCGAAGCCACTCCTGCGCGGGAATATCCAGTCCTTCCTTCCTACGCTGCAAGATAGCTGCCGGAAGCTTCTTGCGCACCAGTTCGCGTAGGACGTGCTTGGTGCTGCGTCCGGCGATCTTCAAGCGTGCCGGTAAACGCGACGCGAACTCCACAATCCTGTGATCGAGGAACGGCGGCCTTACTTCGAGTGAATGCGCCATGCTCATGCGATCGCACTTGTAGAGAATGTCGTCGGGCAAGTAATAGTGCTGATCCACGAAAAGGTAGCGATTCACCACGTCCGATTCGGGCGGCAAGCCAGGGAGAGCGCTACACAACGAACTTAACGCCTTTGCTGAGATTTCGCTTCCTAGTTGGCGTTGGTCTTCGCGCGAGAACGTTCCATTCCAGAAGAAGTGAGCATCGTCGCCGCTGAGCAGCGCACCTGAAAGGAACCGCTTCAGCTTGTATTCGAGACCAATCTTTTGGTCCGATACGGGCAAGCGGTTCGCCATGCGGAAGGCCGCTCGCAACAGCGGCTGGGGTAGGCGCCGCGCGAGGCTTGCGTACCCGTCCGCCAAGTACGTCTGGTAACCGCCAAAAATCTCGTCCGCTCCTTCGCCGCTAAGCGCCACGGTAACGTGCTTGGCGGTCATCTGCGACAGGAACCAGACCGGGAGCGCGCCAGCATCGGCGCTGGGCTCATCGGAGTT
>CAXUCT010000098.1:5493-6699 GCA_964249415.1 uncultured Bryobacteraceae bacterium
TCACCCGCGAGATCGAATTCGTGGTGAGAGGTTGCGTAGTGTTCGACCAGGGGTCGAAAGTAGCGGCTCTCGTCGAAGCGCCTGCCCGAGAACGAAATCGAGAATGTCTCCAAGGGACGCGAAGACGCTTGGGCCGCGTAATGCAGAATAGTCGACGAATCGAGACCGCCGCTGGCCCAAATTCCGAGCGGGACGTCGGCAACCAAGTGCTCAGAAATAGAACTCTGTAGCAGGGCGTCCAGCTCTTCGCAAGCTTCTTCGACCCCGATATCGCTTGGCTGGAAAGTGTTCTGCCAGTACGCGCCGGTTTTGATTCGTCCGTTCGAACACTCCAGCCACATGCCGCCGCCGAGCTTTGTAATGCCTTCGACTAGCGTATAGGGACTCGGAACGTAATTCAATGAGAGGTAATAGCCGAGCGCCTCGGTTGAGATCCGGCGCGGGATGGCCGGGTGTGTGAAAATCGCCTTTAGCTCGGAACCGAAATGGACATTTCCGTTACGCACGGTGTAGTACAGCGGCTTGATGCCAAGGCGGTCGCGGGCCAGTACCAAGCGGCGGTCTGACTGTTGCCAGAGCGCTACTGCGAACATGCCGCGCAAACGCCGAAACGAGTCCACGTCCCATTCGGCGAAGGCGCGCAGGACGACTTCGGTATCGCAGTGCGACTCGAAGCGATGACCGAGCGTTTCGAGCTGTTGCCGTAGTTCGGCATGATTGTAAATTTCGCCGTTGAATACGATAACGGTGTCGCCGTCCGGGGTGCGCATGGGCTGATCGCCGCCCGCAAGGTCGATGATTTTCAGCCGTACAGCGCCTAAGGAGACGTCCGGGGATTCAAAGACGCCGTGCTGATCGGGGCCGCGATGATGCAGCGCGGCGATAGTACGCCGAAGTACACCTGGCGCCGGCCGAGCGCCGAAGTGAGTGAAACCAGCGATTCCGCACATAATGCTTTACGTCCTTAATGCCGCGCGCGAAGGCCTTTTATCCTGAGCGAAGGAAAACCCGGTGCCGCAACCCAGCAGATCGCTACTTTAAAAAACCCCGCGCTTCCTATCGACTCGCTGGTTCCCGACATCGTCAGGGCAGTGGAACGCAGCAGGCACAGCCACGCGGTACCTCCAGCTCTGCTCGAAGCGGGGCTGCCGAAAGGGGCGGCCAAGTAGGCGGCATTGTGGGTTATCACGTCCGCTTTGAACAGTT
>CAXUCT010000098.1:6709-8835 GCA_964249415.1 uncultured Bryobacteraceae bacterium
AACAGCTTTGGTATCTCACAGAAGGAGTCCTCACCGCGAAGCTGCTTCGCGATAGCAGTCTTCCAGGCATAAGGGTCGTGGTGCTAGATGAATTTCATGAACGGCACCTCGAAACCGATCCTGCTCTGGCCCTTCTAGCGACGGGCCGTGTTTTTTTCTGTCAGCACGCGCTATACGCCTCATTCCGCCGCCCCGTTGGAAGAGCAGATCGCCTCCGCCGTGGGACGGGTAGCGAAAGAGACCAGCCAGCACATGTTAGTGTTCCTCCCCGGTGCCGCCGAGATACGTAAGAGTAGCGAGGCGTGCGGACCAATTGCGCGTCAAATGGGCGCTAAAGTGTTGCCTTTGCATGGCAAACTTCCCGCTGAAGAGCAGGAACCGGCAAAATTGCTGCCTGGGCAGTTCGGTAGGGGACACGCCTGCACCTCGGACGCCAGCGGTTGTACAAACGGTTAGCCCGGAGTGTCCCCAAGGGGCTGTTTCGGATTCCTTGAATATGGAAGCAGGGAGGCGCAAGATCATCTGCTCGACGAACGTGGCAGAAAGCTCGGTCACCGAAGGCGAGTTCTTAGCCGCTATCGAAATCGACAACCGCGGCAATGAATCCGCTCCGCTGGTACGGGTTGCAAGCACGGTAAAGCCCGACTGGCTCCTGGACCTCTTCCCTGAGCGGATCGAAGCTCGTGAAGAGATGTCGTGGAATCGGAAATCAGAGCGGGTGGAACAAGTAAATTCGACAACCTGCTTGACTTCTCCTTTCGCCAGCTTGCCTACGGGCTGACAAGCTTTGCCGAGCTACGCGAGGCCGGGAAGCATCTCTACCCTCAAGCGCGGCGCGAATTGAGCCGGCGTTATCCCAAGCATGCGTGGTCTGAAGTGCCGGCGTAAAATTCGATATGCAGATTACGGAGCACTGTTATGCGGTGACTGGTCTCGCTTACGTGCCGCCTTGGTCGGTGAATGCGGGCATCGTGGCTGGGCATCAAACGACGCTCATTATCGATACTTCTGCTTGCGCTCTGTCTGCTGCGACGGTTCACGGCTACGCGAGGGCCGTGCGGCCGCAAAACCGGTTGCTGGTCATCAATAGCGAAAAGCATTTCGATCACGTGGGCGGGAACAGCTATTTCCGCCAGCAGGGTATTGAGATCCTAGGACATCCCGGAAGCGTACGAACGGCGAGCGAATTCCTTGTGGAGAAAGAGGAATTTAATGCGTCGATTTCGGACCCAGTGCGTAGGGGCGAACGCGAAGAATTGGTCTTCTATCGTGATACCTCTATTGCGGCACCCACAGAGTTCGTCAGCTCCGACGGCGCTCTTGAGCTCGGCGACCTCGAGGTACGAATCATCATGACACCCGGACACACTCGCACGAATCTCTCGGTCTTCGTGCCCGGAGACGAAGTGCTGTTCTCTGGCGATTGCATCGTCGCAGGATATCTGCCAAATCTCGACTGCGGATCTCTTGCTGACTGGCGTAGCTGGATGGAATCGCTCGATCGAATCCAGCAAGTAGGGCCGAAAGCTATTGTTCCCGGGCATGGGCCTGTCATAACCGGTAGCGATGTCGAGGTTCATCTGGAGCGCATCCGCAACTTTCTTCGGGAAGCCTTGCGGACTGGAGTGACTCCGACCGGCAAAACGCTTGCTGCGGGTTAGCGGCGGTCGCAGTTTATCTCGCAGTCCAGCCTCCGTCTATGAGCAGCGTATGGCCTGTGATGAGAGAAGCTGCAGGAGAGGCCAGGAACACGACGGCGCCTGCCACCTCCATTGGCTCGCCGATGCGATGCAAGGCTGCAATGCGTTCGACCACGTCGGCTCGAAACTCCGGATTTGAGAGCGCCGGCTCCGTTCCTGGGGTATGAATGAAGGTTGGAGCGACGGCATTGACGCGAATATTGTGCTTGCCCCACTCGACAGCCAGGCACTTGGTGAGATGGGCGATGCCGGCCTTTGTCATGCAATAGACCGATTCGCTGGGCAGCGCGGTGAATCCGGCTTGGGAACTCATGTTGATGATGCAGCCGCTGTTTTGCCGGATCATGACGCGCCCAGCGGCTTGGCTTGCAAAGAACGTTCCTTTCAAGTTGATGGCGCCGGTGCGGTCGAAATCTTCTTCCCGAA
>CAXUCT010000098.1:8845-12002 GCA_964249415.1 uncultured Bryobacteraceae bacterium
ATGTCGATCTTGCCGAAATGCGAAACGGTTTTTTTGACGGCGCCATTGATCTCGTCCATTCGCTCCATATTCATCTGGATGGGCAGAACCTTGCGGCCGAGCGCGGTGATTTCGTCCGGCAGGCCGGCGTGCGCATTCACATCTCTCAACCCGAGCGCGAGGTCGGCTCCGGCATCAGCTAGCGCGAGCGAGATAGCTCGTCCCAAACCGCGGGAAGCTGCGGTGACCAAGGCTACTTGGCCATTCAGATTGAATTGCGGGAAGTCGTTCTCCATGGCTGATTACACTTTACCCGCGAGAGTGCGTCGTAGTGTCCGGATTTAAGCAGCTTCTGAAGCGGTGTGACTCCATTCGAGCGGCTCGGCGGGGTCAGTTTGCGAAACGAAGCGAACTTCGAGATCAGTTGAGGCCGCATTTTGCCGAACGAACTCGCTGCTGGGGGCGCTCTTTACGGTAGGCTGCGAAACGAAGCCACGGCCTGCTTTTTGATCTGCTTTTCGGCGATCTTTTTGTAAGCGTTGCAAGTTGTTGAGTGCTTTGTAGAAGGCGCGGTTATGGGTGGCGCCGTAGCGGAGGAATAAGGCGAGGCTTTTCGCGTCGACTCCGTTTTCGTCAAAGCAGCTGCTTTGGAAGCGAATGGCGCGCTGCTCGAGCCAGTAGGCCTGGGCCATCTGCCGGACCAGTAGTTCTTCCGTTTTGTTCGCGGGTTGATGGTCATTTAATAGGTCGGCGATAAGGGTTTCAAAGGCGGCGGAATCTTCGCCAGGAATAAGGAGCTGGCTGGAGGCGAGCCCGTGCTTGGTGGAATTACGAGACGAAGCCAATTTCCCTTGGGGCGAGCGCGGTCCCGTAGACAGCTTAGCGTTGGCGCGGTTTATTGCGGCGCGGCTTGAGGGAGCGGCAGGGTTATAGGAGACGAACTCAAGCTGGGGAGGTTTGGGAGGGGGAAAGCCTTGCGGGAAGTTGCGCCGGCGAGCGCTTTCGAGCCATTCGTCCAGAACGATGCCAGGGCCGGGGTCTGTTGATGCGCTGTTTTGCGAAACGAAGCCGTCTTCTGCCGCGGCGGCTGTGGCGTAAGCAGGCGCGGTAACTTCTTCTGGAAGAGGGCGGGGATCGGAGCTTGTTAGAAGGTCAGCTTTGCTTCTTTTGATTTCTGCTTTTCTGGTTTTGCGCTCGGCGGCGCGGCGCTCTCTGCGAGCTTGGCGAGGTGTCATGACTTGTTGAGCCCTCCTGAAATGGCGAGGGCAAGAACGCTAAGGACGCGCCCATGCCCGCTCGGAACGTAGCATGAGGGCTTAACGGGCGAGAGTGGCGGTCGGCGGATTTGGCTTGTAAGCTGTTGAGGCTGGGGGATGAGGAAAATTTTTTTGGGCGGTGACCGGTTCGCAAAAGTCGCGCTGCGCCGATTGGGGAGTTTGCCGGTTGGGAGGCCGTTAAAGGTGTGAAAGAGTGGCCCGGGCCTGCGGCGATGTCGCATGGGAAAACCGCTCGCCGCTGGTTTGTTAGCACTATGAGGGGCCTGTTTGACACAGCTACTGCGAACCCGATTGAATGTTAGGATCAACTCGTATGGAACTGGCGATTCGGGTTCAAGTGGAGCAATTGCCCGAAGGCCTTTTTTTGGCAACTTCGGATGAATTTCCCGGCCTAATTGCGCAGGGGCGTACGATTGCCGAGGCGCTTGACATTGCGCGGGACGTCGCGCGTAAATTGATTGAAGCCCGGCGTGAGCGCGATGGCGATCCATACCTGCTGCCCACCATTAATGAACGGCGCGACTACACGATTGTAGTTCCGGCGTGAATGGGCCGTTTAGCGGGTTTTCAATATCGAGAGGTTGTCAGGAAGCTGAAGAAGTGTGGCTTCGAGTTTGACCGCCAAGCAGCCGGCAGCCACGAGGTCTGGTTCAACTCCGCCACGAATCGATATACAACGGTTCCTAATCACCCGGGCGACATGCCTGAGGGAACGCTTAGGGCGATTTTGAAGCAGGCGGAAGTTGATGCTGATGATTTCCTGGGGGCTTAAGTTGGCGATAGACGGGATTAGCCTTGCTCATTTCGGTTTCTAACGATGGTTATCGGAACAGGCGTAGCGACACACGCCGAGTGATTGCAATGATAGCATTGAATGCATGGCGAGCATTACCATCAGGCGGCTGGATGAGGGATTGAAATCGCGGCTTCGCATTCGTGCGGCCAGTCGCGGGCGGTCGATGGAAGAGGAGGCCCGTGAAATTCTGAAGGCCGGACTTACAGCGGAACCGGCACGCGGTCTTAACATGGCGGAGGCTATCCGGCGACGTATAGAGCCGCTGGGGGGCGTGGAACTGGAGATTCCTGGCCGTGAAGCGGTCCGACGACCCCCGAACTTCACGAAATGATCGTGCTCGACACGAATGTTCTGTCCGAAGCACTCAAGCCTGCTCCTTCAGATGTGGTCCTGCGCTGGCTGGCTGCTCAGGAACCGATGGCAACTTTTATCACGGCTCTGACGCAAGCGGAGATATTTTACGGACTTGAGATACGGCCCGCAGGCAAACGCCGAGCGCGGTTATACGGTGCTATAGATAAGCTGTTCTCGATCGAGTTCCAGGGCCGCATTCTTTCCTTTGACGAGGAGTCTGCGCGGGAGTTCGCGAAGATCGTCAGCGGTCGAAAGGCCATTGGCCGGCCGATCTCGCAATCTGATGCAATGATAGCTGCTATCGCCCGGTCACGCCGTGCTGCCATTGCGACACGCAACAGCAAGGATTTCGAGCACTGTGGAGCGCGCCTCATAAATCCCTGGAAGGATTAAGGGGCGGCGCTTGGCGGCAGCACTTCAACCGATTTTCTCCACTAAAGGGCTGACGAGCCGTGCGCTCAGCGAGTTGTTAAATTGTGGAACTTGCTAAGGACGGGTAGACGATTCATTCCGGGGGTCCGTTGTCTGACCGGACCCCTAGTACGTGCCTATAGTTAAAACGAGACGCGAATAGCCAATTGGAGCTGGCGGGCGAAATTGGCTTGGGTGTTGATTTGGCCGAACGTTCCGCTGGAAAGATTCGTGTTCGGAGATTGGAAGTAGGGCGAGTTAAAGGCGTTCAAGGCTTCGCAGCGGAACTGAGCTTTGGCTGTTTCAGTAATTGGAAAGTTCTTGAAGACGGAAAGATCCC
>CAXUCT010000099.1:0-6253 GCA_964249415.1 uncultured Bryobacteraceae bacterium
CTGACTATCGTGATAAGTCTCAAGAAGGTTCTTCTTGTTAATGGAGCGATGAGTTTCGACCAGATCGATGAGCGGCTGCTCGGACTCTTCAGGCACGCTTGCCGGCAGATCCTCTTCGCCAAAGCCGCTGACACCGAGGACATTGAAGACCAGAACGCTGTGGTAGGCCGCCACGGCGCGTCCGCTCTCCGAAATAATGGTGGGATGCGGCACTTCCGCTTCGTCGCAGATGTTTTGAATGTGATAGACGACATCGCGGGCGTACTCTTCGAGCGTATAGTTGACGCTCGATTCGAAATCGGTTTGCGATCCGTCGTAATCGATGCCGAGGCCGCCGCCGACATCGAGATACTCCAGGCCGGTGCCGAGCTTTTTCAAATCGACATAGATGCGTGCGGCTTCGATAACAGCCGCTTTAATCTGGCGAATGTTGGTGATTTGGCTGCCGAGGTGAAAGTGGAGTAGCTTGAGTGAATCCTCCATGCCCCTCTGCTTCAAGAAATCGACAGCCTTCAGGGCTTCGCTGGCGGTGAGTCCGAACTTTGAGCGGTAACCGCCGGAGGACTTCCAGCGACCGGAGCCGCGACTGGCTAGCTTCACGCGAAGGCCTATGGTGGGTTTGACGCCGACCTGTTCGGCGTGTCTTGCAATGAGATCTAGCTCAGTGAACTTTTCAACGACAGGCGTGATGCGACGGCCGATCTTCTTAGCAAGCATCACCATTTCGATATACTCGTCGTCCTTGAAGCCGTTGCAGATGATGGGCGTGTTGTTATCGGCGATGGCTAGGACGGCGAGTAGTTCGGGCTTGGAACCGGCCTCCAGGCCGAATTGGTACGCTTTGCCGAACTCGAAAACCTCTTCAACGACTTGACGCTGCTGATTGACCTTGATGGGATACACGCAGCAGTAGCCGCCGTTATATCCGTGTTCGCGAATGGAAGACTCGAAGGCTTGGTGCATTTCTCCCAGGCGATGCTTGAGGATGTCGGCAAAACGGATCAGAATAGGGAGAGAGATGCCGCGCCACTGCAGCGTATCGACGAGCTGCTTGAGATCGATGCGACGATTCAGCTCCTTTGTGGGATGAACAAAAAGGTTCCCGTTGTCGCCGACGGAGAAGTAGCCTTTACCCCAACTGGCGACATCATAGAGTTCCGATGCGTCAGTGGTGGTCCACCGGTCAGCGGGTTCGCGCACTTGCGCTACGGTAGCAACTTTGGTGTTCAGCGGAGCACTCCTTCAAGGGATCGAGGGTCGGGGAAGGTTAGGTCGGAGCCTTAAGACCAATTAGAGCACGGGAGGGTAGGCCGCTCTACCCCGCAAGAGTAGCGGTTTCCATCCAAAAATTCTTAACATTTGGCGCGGCAGTCACCAGATCGTCAAGCGTGGAGGGCTTTCTTAGGTAAGCGTTCGCCGTCCTTGCGACACGCATTTCAAGGTTGGCATGAAGCTCTTCGAAAGCTTCCTCAAGGTACGTACATCGGCGCGGTTGTCTTCGGTAATCAGAAGCTCTAACGGTCCGTGCGAGTGAAAGCGGCCATTTTGAATTGGCAAACCACGCGCAGAGTCTTTCAAATGGCAGTCTACGGTGTGGGACTAACCCCCCCTGAAATAGTTGCGAGCTGAATGACTGGCGAGATAGCGGTCCGGTTCACAAACCCTAGATTTCTTAAAGCGTAACGACACCTAAACCGATAGAAAGTCAGAGCCTCGCATTCGGCGGAACCGATGCGCGGGGACAGGTCGCGGTGGGTGACAACAGGAAAGATGCTGTCTTCCGTTAAAGCCTGTGGCTTGCAACCGGGCTTTGACTATATGGAGCATGTAAACACTCGAGAAAACCCGGTGCCATCGGAAAGCTGGGATCTTCTTGAGAACGGGCTAGGCAAAGGCCGGGCAGCCAGGACTCAAGGAAAAATCCTAATCGTGGATGCATCGCTCGACAACCGGCAAAGGACCAAGTGCCTGCTGGGCGATCTGAACCACGAATTGATGGAGGCCAGCAGCACTTCAGAGGCAATTGGGTCTATTTCGCTGCACCGGGTGGATCTGGTGTTAATGGATTTAGCGGCTCCGCAATCGAGTTCTGCCGAATGCTGAAGAAGGCCAGTGCGACGCAATTCCTGCCGGTCTTCGTTGTGGCTGGATCGGATGACCTGGATAACGAGGTGCATGCGATTGAGGCTGGGGCTGATGAATTCTTCGTCGCGCCGCTACGTCCACAAGCGTTTCGCGCCCGAGTGCAAGCGAGCTTGAGACAAAAAGCGAAGATTGACTCGCTTGACGATTCTGAGACAGTCTTGTTCTCGCTGGCGCAATCGGTGGAGGACCGTGATCCATCTTTAGGGCAGCACTGCGAACGCTTGTCGCTGATGGCGGCAGCAATGGGAGTGGCGCTGGGCTTACCGCCCCAGGAGATTCTCAATCTGCAGCGGGCTGGATATTTGCACGACATCGGGAAGGTGGGGATACCGGACGATATTCTCTTCAAGGCCGGGCCGCTTACGCCTGAAGAGTGGGAGATCATGAAGAGCCATGCAGAACGGGGCGAGCGCATCTGCAGTAGCATGCGATGTTTAGCGCCGGTTCTGCCGATCATCCGCAATCATCACGAGAGATGGGATGGAAGCGGATATCCGGACGGCCTGAAAGGTGAAGCCATTCCGCTTCTCGCGCGCATTCTTCAATTGGCGGACATCTATGATGCTCTGACGACCGTGCGCTCGTACAAGCGAGCGCTCAGCCCGGAAGAAGCGTTGCGAGTCATACGAGAAGAGGTGGATAAGGGTTGGCGGGATCCCCGGCTGGTAGAACTTTTTGCCGACTTGCTGCCGATGTTTGAGACGCCGTCCTCGCCAGACCTCTCGCACCTCTCATTGAACGCGCTCGCCGCCTCCATAGAGCGTTTCCGCAGCGATGCAGGAAAGGCCGAATCCACAGCCGCGCTAGTCGGAAAGCGCGAGCCCACCGGCCAGTTAAGCGGTCTATAGACCTCGGATTATAATCGCGGACGGAAGACATGACAAGCTGGGCCTTAGCCCCCCGGGGTTAGTAGCAGAACCAGTGCGATCGTCTTCAGGCCTCGATGACTCTCTTCCGTCGGTCCCATCCTTTCCCGCCGGACGCTCCGTCCGCGTTAGGAATCCTGAATCAGCAAATCGTAAATTGTTTCCGTTGCCCCCGCCTGGTGGCGCACCGGGAGGAGATTGGGCGTATTCAACGGCGCGCTTACAGGGGGCACGAATATTGGAGCCGACCTGTTCCCGGTTTTGGAGATGCCAAGGCTCGAATGCTGGTCTTAGGTTTGGCACCCGGCGCGCATGGCGCTAACCGCACGGGCCGCCTGTTCACGGGCGACCGTTCGGGTGAGTTTCTCTACAGAGCGTTGTACGAGGCAGGATTCGCTAACCAGCCGGAGAGTCTTTCGAAGAACGACCATTTGGCTCTGACAGATGCTTACATCACCGCATCGGCGCGGTGTGTACCGCCGGACAACAAACCGCTCCGGGAAGAGGTGTTGGCGTGCCGGCCCTTCCTTGTGCGCGAATTGGCCGTTCTCGGCGATGTGCGGCTGATTGTCGCTTTAGGTGGTATCGCTCTCGATGCGTATCTTTCAGTGCTGCAGGATTCGGGACTGATCCGGTCACGGGCCAAATTTCGCTTTGCACACGGCGCTTTGTACGAAACCCATGACGGCGGTCCGGCCGTGTTGGCGTCCTACCATCCGAGCCAGCAAAACACGTCAACCAAGCGGCTGACGGCAGAGATGCTGCGGAACGTCTTCCTTCAGGCGCGAGCGTTTCTAGAAACGTGTCAGCCTAAACAGCGGAAGGCGGCGGGGGAGGCGGGTAATTAGCTGGCGGTGTTGTCGCCGTGACCGGGTATGCTCCGGAAACCGGCCGGAAGGCTTGGCCACCACCTTCGAGCAAGTGCTGGGAGCTGTCGCTAAAGAGAACCCATAGCCCGTAGACACCGAGAGCGGTACCGAACGGAATATGGAACAGATGAAAGATCGAGACGATGATCATCAGAATGCGAGCCCAAGGCCGGAAGTTCAGTAGGCCTAAACCGCCGATGATCGAAGGCGCCGCCAGGATCAGAAAGAAAATGCCGACCACCACCCCAACGGTGGTTAGGATGGGCGCGGCAACTGTCGCGTCCTGATCGCTGACGCCTCCGTATGTGGTGATGATCTTCGCTGCGGCCCCTGTGAAGAGCAGCACGGCCAGGCCGGCAAAGCCCGTCAGGCAGCCCATGATGATGTTCAAGATTCCGAGGATGCGGATGTGTTCTCTCATGAGTGGTTCCCTCTCATACCTCACCAGATGATACGCGATCAGGGAGCCAGTTCGTTCCGTATCTCCTTTGTGGTCACATGCGGGAATCTGCAAAACGAACCCGTTGTAAACGGGCTGCATGAGCTTTGAGTATGAACTGGCAAGGCGCTTCCCCGGCCGCCCGGCAAGGCCTGCGGAGTTACTTTCTAGCGTGGGTCAAGCGCATCTTGGCTGCTCGGCTATGTAGAACAAGTATGAAAAACAAGGTAGACTGAATGAAGATGCGGAAGGACTTACAGCCCCGGAGTTCCGAGCGCCGATGAACTTCGCAGGCCCGCTTTTCACCTTAGTATTGGCGCAACCGGTGCTCGGCTCGCGTCTCTTGGATAGGATATTCGATAATCCCTTTGCAGGCATTTACCGGCTATCCCCGTTCGACTGGGCCCTGCTGATTCCGTATTTCGGCACGCTGTTAATTCTCTCCGTGTACGGATTGCATCGCTACGAAACCATGCGCCGGTACAGAAAGTACCGCAAGAACCTGCCGGAAAGCGCACCGCGGCGATTTGAGCAGCTTCCGACCGTTACGATTCAGTTGCCGCTTTTCAACGAGCGCTTTGTGGTGCAACGGTTGCTGGAAGAGATTGTAAAGGTGGAGTACCCGCGGGACCTGCTGCAGATTCAGGTGCTAGATGATTCGACGGATGAAACCCATCCTTATACGGAGCGGCTGTGCAATGAGTATCGCGCGGCCGGGTTTCCCATTGAATATAAGCATCGGACAAACCGGCATGGATACAAAGCCGGCGCGCTGCAGGAAGGGCTGGAGACGGCAACAGGCGAGCTCATTGCGATATTTGACGCCGACTTTGTTCCGCCCCAGGATTTTCTCACGCGAACGGTTCACTTCTTTGTGGATCCGGGCGTAGGGGTGGTGCAGACGCGATGGAGCTATCTCAATAAGGAGTTCAACATCCTTACGCAGGTAGAAGCGATGCTTCTGGATGGACATTTCGTGCTCGAGCACGGAGCGCGTTGCGGGTCGGGCCTGTTCTTCAACTTCAACGGAACCGCCGGGGTCCTGCGGCGCAAAATGATCGACGACGCGGGCGGATGGCAGCACGAAACACTCACTGAAGACTCGGACTTGAGTTACCGTGCCCAATTGAACGGGTGGCGGTTTGTTTATGTTCCCGGGCTCGATTGCCCTTCTGAATTGCCGGTGGAGACGTATGGGTTTCAGGTGCAGCAGGCGCGCTGGGCGAAGGGTCTCACGCAGGTTGCAAAGAAGCTGTTGCCGCGCATTTTAAAGGCAGACTTACCGCTGCGAGTGAAGGTAGAGGCGTTCATGCACCTTACTCCCAACATTTCGTATCCGCTGATGATCGTGGTCTCGATGTTGATGTTGCCGGTGATGATCATCCGCTTTTACATGGGCGTGTTTCAGATGGTGCTGATTGATATGCCGCTAATTGTGGCTTCGTTCTGGTCTATCTCGGCGTTCTATCTTTACGCGCAACGAGAGCTGTATCCGAAGACTTGGTGGAAATCCATTGCGTTCCTTCCTATGTTGATGGCCGCGGGCGTGGCGCTCACGGTCAGCAATACGAAGGGCGTAATCGAGGCCTTACTGGGGATTCAGACCAGCTTTGCGCGTACCGCAAAGTACGCGATTGGTACGCAAAAGATGAAAGTACAATCAGCCACTTACCGGCGGCGAAGCGGAGCGCTTCCGCTGGTGGAGATAGCAATCGGCGGCTATTTCGCCTACATGGTGAACTTTGCTGTTGAGACTGAGAATTACTTCGCGATTCCGTTTCTGGTGCTATTTGTGTCGGGGTATTTATGGGCCGGGTGCAGCACTTTGTATCAGGAATTTCGGTATCAGATTCAATGGCAGCGCAGCCGCAAGCTGGCAGAGGCTCGCTAATCGGCGGCTAGGCAGAATGCCTGTATTACCCCTTAAAATTATT
>CAXUCT010000099.1:6263-11611 GCA_964249415.1 uncultured Bryobacteraceae bacterium
GGAGGTATGAGGCGTGCAGACACTCTGTCCGATCCTATATCTTCTTTTACGCCGCTTTCGTCCGCAGCGCTTCTGGCGGTCATATCGAGTGCCTCTTTTATGGCTGGAGCGGCCCCTATTTACACCCTTGAGAACTTGGCAAGTCTGGGCAGCGGTGCTTCTATGGTGTCGGCGATCAACAGCGCAGGAACGGCAGTAGGCTTCCTAACGGACACACAAGGTAATGTAATCCCCATCTCGCTCAACGGGCAGGCCAATGCGCTGGCGGGGTTTGGCGAGGCAAGTGGAATCAATTCTGCGGGCACGATCATCGGAACAAGTCTGTCAACCGGCAGTCCAGGAGTTGAGGAGTGGTCGAACGGGCAATCTCATAACCTGAACATTGCCGGCTACGGGACAAGCATCAACGACTCCGGTCAGGTGGCCGGAGGTTATCAGACCGCGTCGGGGCAGTTGCATGCGTTCACTTGGTCAAACGGGAACTTAGTGGATCTGGGAACGCTGGGCGGAACGTGGAGCTCGGCGTATGCGATAAACGCGACGGGGGAGGCAGCGGGCACGAGTACGACGGCCACCGGACGCTTCGCCGCTTTTTTTTCGAACGGAAGTGACATAACTAATCTAGGCACGTTAGGCGGGGCAAACAGTTACGCCATGGGTCTTAACAATGCAGGCGCTGCCGTGGGTAACTCACAAACCGCTCAAGGGTATATGAATGCCTTCGAATGGAATGGTGGAGCGTTGGTGGATTTAGGCACGCTGGGCGGCACACAAAGCTACGCTTACGGCATCAACGATGCAGGAACGGCCGTGGGGTACTCCTATATAGCGGGTAACACGGCGACGCATGGATTCATGTATTCGAACGGCATTTTGCTTGACTTAAACAGCCTATTACCTATCGGATCAGACTGGACGATCGAGGAAGCCTATGCAATCAACAACGCCGGGGACATTCTGGGAATGGGTACGCTTGACGGGCAGACTTATGCGGTTGACTTAGTGGCAGCAAGCGCAAACAGGCCCGGCGAGGCGCTGAGCCAGCCCTTGGCAACACCTGAGCCAGCGGCGCTGCTGCTAACCGGAGCAGGGCTGGTGCTGATTGGTAAGATAGGCGGCGGTCGTATACGCAAGAAGCGAGGGGAATCACAGTAGCTACATTGCTGCGCTACTCGCAAACGATCCAGGATGCATGTTGGGCCTTTCTTTAGGATTGGAAGCGGGAAGATTCTACATTGCGCGCGTTAGTGCAAAGAGTTTCTGAAGCAAGCGTCACAGTAGACGGGAAAGTAACCGGCCAGATTGGCAGAGGGTTGCTGGTGTTTCTGGGCGTCAAGTCTGAGGATACAGAAGCCCAAGCCGAGATACTCGCGAAAAAGGTATTGCAGTTGCGAATTTTTGCGGATGAGGCTGGTAGGATGAATCGCAGTTTACTCGAAGTTGGTGGTGAGTTGCTGGTAGTTTCTCAATTTACCTTGTACGCCGACACGGCAAAGGGTAACAGGCCGTCCTACTCAGAGGCTGCGTCAGTAGAGATCGCCCGGCCCTTATACGAAATGTTTATTGATAACTGCCGCCGTAGAGGAGCACCGGTTTCAACAGGAGTATTCCAGGCGCATATGCAAGTACGGCTAACGAATGACGGGCCTATAACGCTAATGTGCGACTCGGAACGTTAGTGAGTTCCGGCAAATGTAGCTTGTGTGTTACTAAGTAGAGGTATAGATATGGCCAAAACGCCAGCAGCACCGACGAGAGAGATATTGGAAGCGGCTCTACAGGGATTAGAGGCGCAGAAGCAGAGGCTTGAAGAGCAAATAGGTCAGGTTCGTGCCATGATGGGCAACCGGCCTGGGCGCCCGCCCAAACAAAGTAGCGGAAATCAGGGATCCGCATCGGAATTCACGCCCGCCGCGAAGACGGCTACGCGGAAGCGGCGGCTTCTGAGCCCTGAAGCAAGGAAGAGAATCGCGGCGGCGCAGAAGAAGCGCTGGGCGGCATTCCGTAAGGGCCAATCATAACGATCAGCTTGGAGATCCTGGTCGCTCCCTGCTCCCTTTTCTGTTTACATTCGCCAGCAGAACAGCTGCCTGCACAGGATAGGTAAATTGTTATGTACGGCGCTCGAGGCGAATCCCGGGCAGGGGGATGGATGAGAGTTGATGATGATTGTCGGCATCGGAACTGACTTAGCTGAGGTGGGCCGCATTCGCCACAGCATCTCCCGGTTCGGCGAGCGTTTTCTTGCTCGCGTCTACACAGAAAGAGAGCGCGCCTATGCTTCCGCGAAAGCCAATGCAGCGGAACGATTCGCCGCTCGCTTTGCGGCTAAGGAAGCGGGCATGAAAGCAATTGGGACAGGCTGGCGCCACGGAGTTACTTGGAAGGACTTCGAGGTCATTAATGAACGCTCTGGACGGCCGACGCTTTTGCTCGGCGGAGTAGCACGGCACATTGCGGATCAATTGGGAGTAACGCAAATCTCGCTTTCGCTGACGCACACGCAGGAAATGGCGTTTGCCGCCGTAATTCTAGAGCGTCAATGAACGTGCTGAAAAGGACTCGACGTACGACTGGCTTCCTCGCGTGCGTGGTTTGTTCAGTCCTAGAAAGCCGCGCGCGTAATTGCTAAAGGATTCTGGTACTGGATGCCGCGACCGAGCGGGTACGAAGCTGAGCATCTTCGAGCCGCTTCGATTCTCCATAGGTGAAAATCATCCGGTGAATGACGGTAAGGTTGCCAAGTACAGCAATCACCCAAAGCACCGGCGCCATGCGATCGAAGAGCGCGCCAATGATGAGGAGTACAATACGCTCCGGTCTCTCAAGAAAACCAACTTTGCACGTGGGGATGATGTTCTCTGCTCGTGTACGCGTGTAACTGATCATTACCGAAGCAGTCATAACAATCGCGGTTAGAACAACGTAAGACGAACGGTTCACGGTCCCGTAGTAGACCAGCAAGCCGACGAGTAAAGCAAGATCGGAATAACGGTCGAGCACGGAATCAAAGAAGCCGCCGAAGCGGGTGACCTGGTTGGTAGCGCGCGCAACCCGGCCGTCCACCATGTCAAAAAGGCCGGCAAAAATGATAACGCATCCGGCAGTCCTGAACTGGCCAAACGCCAGATAGGTGGCGGCGATGATGTTGATCACCAATCCCAAAAAGGTGAGGACGTTGGGGTTGATTTTAGAGAGCGCAAGCCCTTCCACGATCAGCTTGATAATCCTGTTTGCGCCCAGGCCGATGACACGAGTGTAAGTCATAACTGCCCTTTTCTTAGGTTGCTGCCGCGTCGTGGATCGTCGTGAGACTCAAAATTTCCATCTCCCTTGCACCGCCCGGGATCTGAATTTTGACCGTGTCTCCGACGCGCTTGCCCAGCAGACCGCGTCCGATGGGAGAACTGGTGGAAATTTTGCCATTCACGACGTCGGTCTCTTCGCTGGTGACGAGACTATAGGTGAGTTCTTCATCTTTTGCGATATCAAGAACCACAACGTGAGACCCGAGACCGACCCGGTCGCGTGGGATCATCGACATATCGACCATGGAGAATTCGCGTAGTCTCGATTGCAATTGCCCCAGCCGCGCGTCGACAAAAGCCTGGCGCTCTTTCGCCGCATGGTATTCGGCGTTTTCGCTGAGATCACCGTGAGCACGAGCCGTGAGAATTGCCTTTGGCAGTTCGCTGCGAAGCTCATGCTCGAGAGTTGCGATTTCGTCCTGCAGCTTTTTCTTTAGATCCTCCATGTATGGCCTTCCCTATTATATGGAAGGACTTGCAGCGAGAACAGGGGAGAAACGCGCGACAGGGGCTGCTCCGGAGTGCTCGACATGACGTAAGTCACATTGTTACAATCACCTATAGAGGAAACACCATGGCCAACAAACCCGCCTACGCCCAGGGAGCCCAAGTCGAGCATGGAAAGTTTGGCCTGGGCTCAGTGCTTTCGTGCAACGACGATTACATCGTCATCAAATTTGATGAGCATGGTGAAAAGAAGTTTGTCGCGTCCATTGTATTGCCGTCTTTGAAGAAGAGCGATCGCCAACCCCCTGTGGAGAAACGTCGCGCCACCCGTAAAAAGGCGGCCCCCGCGGCCAGCGGAGCGGCGTAAGGTTCCGCGATCGCGCCAAACAGTCCGCAATGAAGGTAGGAGTTGTAGTCTTCCCTGGCAGTAATTGTGATCACGACGCGTGGTACGCGATCTCAGAGAATCTGCATCAGCAGGCTGACTTTATCTGGCATAATTCGGGTTCGTTAGGGAACGTGGATGCGGTAATTTTGCCGGGCGGATTTTCTTATGGCGATTACCTCCGCTGTGGAGCTATTGCGAAGTTCTCCCCTGTCATGCGCTCGGTGAAACGGTTTGCGCTGGATGGCGGCTTAGTTTTAGGGATTTGCAACGGTTTTCAGGTTTTGACGGAAGCAGGTTTGTTACCTGGGGCGCTGGTGCGGAACTCGCAGCTAAAATATGTTTGTCGCACTGTGCCGATTGAAATTGCGACCTCAAATTCGCCTTTTACTGGGCAGGGAACGCAAGGCCAAATACTTCGCCTGCCGATTGCGCACGGCGAAGGTTGTTACATCGCCGAAGACAAGGTCCTGGACCAATTAGAAGCGGAAGACCGGGTTGTGCTGCGGTACGCGAGTGACTGCAATGGGTCGATGCGCGCGATTGCCGGCATTGTAAATGAAGGGCGCAACGTGATGGGCATGATGCCTCATCCGGAGCGCGCCGCCGATCCGCTGGTGGGCGGAACGGATGGTTTGGTGATTCTCGGTTCGCTACTCAGCGGCTTCCTTTCGAGTGGAGCGCCTTCCCATGATCCGGCGGTTTCAGCTGATATTTCTAATTCGCAACTGGCGCCCGCGATCTCATGAGCGAGATCACTCCCGACGTGATCGCAGCTCATCAGCTGACTTCCTCCGAGTATCAAAAAATTCTGGAGCTGCTGGGCCGCGAGCCAAGCCTGACTGAGCTAGGCATATTCAGCGTGATGTGGAGCGAGCACTGCTCCTATAAGAGCACTCGCGTACACCTGAAGAAGCTGCCCACCGAGAGCAAGCACGTATTGCAAGGGCCGGGTGAAAATGCGGGGATTATCGATATCGGCGATGGGCTGGCGATCGCTTTCAAAATCGAGTCGCACAACCATCCCAGTTTCATCGAGCCATTTCAAGGCGCGGCTACGGGTGTCGGCGGCATTTTGCGCGACATCTTCACAATGGGCGCAAGACCGATTGCGGTGATGGATTCCATCCGCTTCGGCAAGCTGGACGATGGCAAAACGGGTGACCGGAACCGCCGGATTTTAGAAGGAGTGGTATCCGGCATCGCGC
>CAXUCT010000099.1:11621-11976 GCA_964249415.1 uncultured Bryobacteraceae bacterium
CTTCGGCGTACCCACGGTAGGCGGTGAGTGCGTATTCGAAGAGAGCTACGACGGGAACCCTTTGGTCAACGTTTTTGCTTTAGGAGTATTTCGGCACGACGAAATCTTTTACGGCAAAGCGACCGGCGTGGGAAATCCGGTGATCTACGTGGGCGCGAAAACAGGCCGCGATGGTATCCACGGCGCGTCCATGGCGTCCGCTGAGTTCACCGAGGAATCCAAGGGGAAGCGGCCCAACGTGCAGGTCGGCGATCCATTTATGGAGAAGCTGCTCCTGGAGGCGTGTCTCGAAGTCATGAGGACAGGAGCGATTGTCGGTATTCAAGACATGGGCGCTGCAGGGCTGACATCCTCC
>CAXUCT010000100.1:0-2356 GCA_964249415.1 uncultured Bryobacteraceae bacterium
GCCACGGCAGCCGCCACATAGGAGCCGAGCCCCGGCAGAGTGTAACTTCTGTTGAGAACGCTGATGGCCTCACTCGCGGCTAGAAAGAACCACCCACCACCGAAGCTCATCATGGCGTTCCAGACTAGACCAATGACCGCACTTGGAAATTCTAGCCTTGTAAAACGCTCCCAGCGAGAGAGCCGATATAGACACGACATTTCCTCAAGCTCAGGCGGCAGGGTTCGCAAGGAATGATAAAACGAAAACGTCATGTTCCAAGCCTGCCCAGTGAAGATGGCGAAAATGGCGGCCGCCTCCAGGCCGAGCAGACTTCCCCGGAATAGGGCAATGAACCCCGTTACGGTTACCGATAAAAAGCCGAGCACCGGAATGGACTGCAGCACATCAAGCAGCGGCACCAAAATCTTCTCAGCGCGCCGGCTGTGCGCGGCAACGTACCCATAGGCCAAAGTAAACCCGGAGGAACAGCACAGGGCGATAAACATCCGCAAGGTGGAGCGCGCCGCGTAGTTCGGGAGATTGGCAGGATCCAAGCTGATGACGGGGATCACATCCGGCGGCGCAAAGCGGACTAGGGATTCAGACCCAATTCGCGCAACAACATAAAGCAGTGCTAAAGAGCCCAGGCTAACGGCTAAATCGGCGAGGCTGAACGGTCTCCAGGACACAAGCCCTTGACGAAACACTGCCTTGGGACCACCCAGCGTCATACGCCCTCGGATTGTGTAAGCCTGGGCATTGTTCCTACGAAAGCATAGGGAATTAAAAATAAAGAACGCATAAACAGTTTGCGACCGAGGTCTGCGGGTAATTTGCGCGTGGCTTACAGCCACTTCGGGTGACTACGAGGTCTTTACGCTTACCTTACTGGTTTTCACTTATCTTTGCAGTGTGCGTGGCAGTATCTATTAAATCTTCTCGGGTTGTCTATATTGCCTTAGCGGCAAATCTTCTCATTGTGGTCGCGAAGCTAATAGCGTCCATTTTTACGGGGAGCTCGGCAATGTTTGCCGAGACCCTGCACTCGTTAGTGGATTCAGGCAACGGCGTCTTGCTTCTGTTCGGTCAGCATAGGAGCGAGAGAGAGCCGGACGAGAGTCATCCTTTTGGCTATGGAAAAGAGCTTTACTTTTGGGCCCTCATCGTTTCCGTTCTGGTGTTTGCAGTAGGAGGCGGCATTTCCGCTTATGAGGGAGTTCTGCATATTCTTCACCCTCGACCTCTTGAACACCTCGGTTGGAATTACGCGCTGCTAGGGATCGCCTTCTGCTTTGAAGGCACCTCGCTTTTCGTAGCACTCCGGGCGCTGAAGAGGGTGAAGGGACTTCAGTCGTTCTGGAAAGCCATTCGGACGAGCAAAGATCCGGCTGTGTTTGCCGTTGTGTTTGAGGACAGTGCCGCTCTCCTAGGTCTGGTAATTGCGTTTGTGGGGCTCTATTTGGATAAGCAATGGAACGCGCCTTTCATGGATGGATTCGCTTCGCTCCTCATCGGGACTTTGCTTGGGGTAGTCGCGGTGTTGCTTGCTCGGGAAACGAAAGAGTTGCTCGTCGGAGAAGGCGCCAGCCGGGATGTTTTACGTTCCATTCGCCAGATTGCGCAAGACGAAAAGACGGTGGAACGAGCAGGATACCCGCTTACAATGTACTTTGGACCAGCAAACGCCCTGTTGGCTATGAAGCTTCAATTCCGTTCGCAGCTAAATGCGATGGAGATCGAAGCCTCAATTGAGCGGATCGAAACCGAGATCTGTTCACGGCATCCCGAGATCTGCCATGTGTTTTTAGAGGCGGAGCGGATTCGACGGGCACCCTTATCAACACTGGAAGCGCATGAAAGAAAGAGCTTGTAGCAATGGATACCATGTGCGGCGATACTGCATTCGTTTAACAGGTTTAGCTGTCCTTGGCCTTTTGGCCGCTACCAATGGGCGGGCGTGGAACAATCTGTCTCAAGAATTGAGCAATCAGGAGCCGCAAACGCCGCAGGATGCTCCGCCAGTGGGTGGCGAGATCCCTCGTCAGGAAGAGAATAAAACCTCTGAAGTACCGGTGCCACCGGAGCGCTGGAATCTCTTCTGGCAGGCCACTTCGATTGGCCAGTATCATGGTACGTTTCGCTCTCCCTATGAAGATCGGTTCAGCTTACAAAGTTATCCTGAACGCGATGTATCTTTGACAACCACGCTGTTCTTTGGCTTGCGACTTGATCAAAACACTCAACTCTACTTCAATCCTGAGATCGCGGGTGGCAGGGGCTTCAGCAGTGTAAACGGGCTGGCAAATTCCTCTAATTGCTATCTGGCGCGCGTTGCTACAGCGACACCTAAGCCTTACTTAGCCCGGCTCTATCT
>CAXUCT010000100.1:2366-11963 GCA_964249415.1 uncultured Bryobacteraceae bacterium
ACTCTATCTCTCGCATGACTTCGGTTTCGGCAGGGAAAAGGAGTCTTTCGAGAGCGAGGAGAATCAACTCGCGGGCGAGCGTCCCCTAACACGTTATACGCTGACCGTTGGTCGTTTCACTTTGACTGACTTTTTTGACAACAACCGGTACTCGCATGATCCCCGTACACAGTTTATGGGTTGGGCGGTTATGTATAACGGAGCGTGGGATTATCCGGCCGACGTTCGTGGTTACACCTGGGGTTGGGTTCACGAATTTCACACCAAGAATTGGTCACTGCGGTATGGCAGTGCCGCGATGCCCAGGGTTGCCAACGGGCTCCGTTTTGATCGTAGAATTTTGCGCGATCGTGGCGATGTCTTTGAAGGCGAATACCGGTACGTCTTGCGCAAACACCCTGGCGCCGTCCGGCTTATGCCATACGTGAACCACGCCGATGCGGGTATATACAGCGAAGCAATTCAATTGGCGAAGCAAGTGGGGGGCGCACCAGATATTACAGCGACACGGCGCCCTGGAACTCTGAAGTATGGATTGGGCATCAACACCGAGCAGGAGCTTACGAAAGATATTGGCGTGTTTGCGCGACTCGGCTGGAATGATGGAAAGACTGAGAGTTTCGCATTTACGGCAATTGATCGGCTGGCAACTGGCGGGGTGTCCATCACCGGACGGCGCTGGCATAGGGCGTACGACACGGTTGCAACCGAACTGACGGCCAGCGGTTTGTCAGCCGTTCACGCCCAATACCTGGCTATAGGCGGGCACGATTTTCTTATTGGGGACGGGCGATTGCAATACGGTCCCGAATATATTTGGGAAAGCTATTACAGTGGCCGGCTGTTTCCCGGATTCTTCGCCAGTTTCGATCTCCAACACGTCGCAAACCCCGCTTACAACCAGAACCGCGGACCGGTATGGATTTCCTCCGTCAGGTTACATTGGGAACTAGGCAAACAGAACTTCTGAGGCAAGTCACAGCCGGGTCTATTTAGCAAGCTTGAAGGCCGAGCGGCTGCTTATGACATCTTTACGCATTGTGACTTACCGTAAGGGAGATGAAAAGTGGGCAGCGCTGCACTAACGCTTCTTTGCCACTGATTGATCCTCGCCTGTGCCGAAGGCTTCTTGGGAGCAGGGGAACCGGCTTGGGCCGAATCGTTTCGCTGATGATCCTGTTATTTGGCTTTCTCAGCGTAATAGTGTTTATTGTGGATGGAGTAGCTGGCGCCAGCAAGCGTCATTACTGGCCCTTAGCGCGAGCTTTGAGCGGCTGCACATTTTATGTGATGTACATCCTCGGATCGCTTCGCCCGGTTGGAAATATAGGCAGAGAATAGAACCGGCTGTATGGCAGGCGCGCGATCCCAGACACTCTGGGCCCTTCGGCAGCCCGCTCACTGCCCTTACACGCACTTCGCTCCAATCTGCTTCCGAACTGCGCCCGTCTTGCTAAACTGAGACACAACCCCATAGGCGCCAACGCCTCCCATCAGTAAGAGGCTTGGTATGCCTGGTCCCGCTCCCTTGGTCAACGCACTTTAGCATTACCCGGTGAGAACCACGGGAGTGAAAACCACCGGGCATGAGGGCTTCGGCGCAGTACGGCCGGCTACAAGGAGTCTGCAAGTTCCGATGAAATATATCTTCACCTCCGAATCTGTGACCGAAGGTCACCCGGATAAGATCGCCGATCAGGTTTCTGACGCTGTCCTAGATGCCGTTCTGACGGACGATCCTACAGGCCGCGTGGCTTGCGAAACCCTTGTGACGACGGGCATCTGCATCGTTGCCGGCGAGATCACGACCAAGACCTATGTCGACGTGCCGAAGCTGGTGCGCGGCGTGATCAGCCATATCGGCTACACCGACGCGGCTATGGGCTTTGACGCGAAGACCTGCGCGGTGGTCAACATGATTCAATCGCAATCGGCGGACATCGCGATGGGCGTTGATACGGGGGGCGCAGGCGACCAGGGCCTTATGTTTGGTTACGCCTGCGATGAGACCGAAGAACTGATGCCGCTGCCCATCATGCTGGCGCACAAACTGGTTCGGCGGCTGAGCGAAGCGCGGCGGGAAGGCGATCTGCCCTACTTGCGGCCGGACGGCAAGAGTCAGGTCAGCGTAGAGTACGTTGACGGCAAACCCAAGCGCATTGATGCGGTAGTTGTCTCCACGCAGCACGATGACGACGTCACAACCGAGCAACTCCGGCAGGACGTCAAAAAATACGTGATCGGCCCGGTTATTCCATCGGGGATGTGCGACTCGCAAAGCAAGTTCCACATCAACCCGACAGGGCGCTTCGTAATTGGTGGACCACATGGCGATACCGGTCTTACCGGCCGCAAGATCATCGTTGATACGTATGGGGGGATGGGCCGGCACGGCGGCGGTGCGTTCTCCGGCAAGGATCCGACGAAAGTCGATCGTTCGGCGTGCTACATGGCGCGCTACGTCGCTAAAAACTTAGTGGCTGCGGGTCTCGCCGCAAAGGCCGAAGTGCAGCTTGCTTATGCCATCGGGGTTGCTGAACCGGTTTCTATTAGCGTCAACACTTTCGGGACAGGCAAAGTGGAAGATGAACGCTTGGCGGAACTGGTACGCGAGAACTTTTCCCTCACTCCCGCCGGCATGATTGAGCATTTAAACCTGCGCCGCCCCATTTACCGCAAAACCGCTGCTTTCGGTCACTTTGGCCGCCACGAAGAAACTTTCACTTGGGAAGCTGCCGATAAGGCCGGCCTTCTCCGCGAAGCGGCGGAAGTCTCTGCTGCCGCAGTCTAGCTGATTACAAAGGAAAGATCAGTGCCAACAGCCGCGGATTGCAAGCGCTCGCTCGATATCGAAATCCCGCTCGACGAAGTGGAACAAGCCCGGGAGCGGGTAACAAGTTCCATCAAACAGCGTGTTCGTCTCCCCGGGTTTCGCCCCGGTAAGGCGCCCGTTAGCATGATTCAGTCTCGCTTTGAAGGCGAGATTCGCCATGAGGTCCTGGAGCTTCTGCTCCCACAGGCGTTTCGCGACCGGGTTCAGAAAGATGAGCTCAAGGTGGTGGGACAGCCCGATATCTCCGATCTGAAGTTTGAGCCCGGGCAGCCGATTCGCTTCAAAGCCGATTTCGAAGTCGCTCCCGAAGTGGAAATTGAAAACTACCGCGGCCTCCCGGTCAAGTATGAGGAGCCGTCCGTTGCCGAAGAGGAAGTGGACAAGCGTCTTGAATCCATGCGCGAGAGCAAGGCCGACTATCCCAATCTCGACCCGCGCCCGATCGAAAGCGGCGACTACGTTCTGGTCCACCTCAAGTCACTAGCTGGTCTTGCCGAGCCTATCGATCAGGACATTCAGATCCAGGTCGGGGCGGAAGATACACTGGCGGGATTCAACGAAGCGCTTATCGGCGCTTCCCCGGAAGAAGTGAAAGAGGTGGAGATTACCTATCCGGAAGAGTACGGACAGGGAGGCTTGGCGGGCAAAACCGTGCGCTTTGAACTCACGCCCAAGTTCATCCGCAAACGCGAACTGCCGGCGCTGGATGACGATTTCGCGCGCGATCTCGGCGACTATCAAACGCTGGATGAGCTGAAGGACATGATTAGAAAGGCCATCTTCCAGGAAAAGCAGTATGTAGCCCAGCAGGCCGCTAAAGAAGAGCTGATTGACAAATTGGTCGTGACCAATGAATTTCCCATTCCGCAAGCGTACGTTGACCGGCAAATCGAAAACCAGGTTCGCATCCAACTCCGCGAACTAGCCGGCCGGGGCCTTGATCCTAACAGCATCAAATTCGATTGGGAGAAGGTGAAAGAGAGCCAGCAGGAGAAGGCCGTCCGCAATGTGAAAGCGTCGCTCTTGCTTGAGAAGATCTCGGAACGCGAGGGCATTCACGCCACCAAGGAGGAAGTCGATCGCGAACTGCAGCGCATCGCCCGCCAGGAGCGAGAAGGCGTGGCCGTCACCCGCGCCCGGCTTGAGAAAGAGGGCACTCTGGGGCGCATAGCAGGCCATATCCAAACGGAAAAAACTCTACACTTTCTTTTTGAGCAGGCGGAGAAGCAGGCCTAAGCTGTACTCCCTTTCTGCTACGCGTGGAACAGCGACGTTAGCAGGCCTTTAAGACGTCAAGAGGCACGGGAACCCGGACCAACTTTGAGAGAATTTGGTCCAGGTTCCCGCAAATTCAGCTCGGCGATGCTATTTGCTGCCTGCGCCGGTGATGAACGCAAGGCCATTGGGGACGCCGAACCCCGTCACGTTGTCCCAGCCCTTGGTGACGGTAAGAGAGGAGTCGGTTCCGAAGCTGAGAAGATAGCTGTCGGCGGAATCGATCGGCCACACTGCACTAACAAACTGCGTGGTGGTGAAGAGCGAACCGGAGAACAATGCGGAAGGTGAGTAATAAGTAGGTCCATTCGAATCGAAAATGGTTCCCGCCACATTGGTAGGGCTGCTATGCGGGAGCACATCGGTGATCTCTTCAGGCGAGAGAGTAGCGATACGCCGCGCAGCCTGCCCCAGCGAATGGCCGGCGCTCTGGTTGGCGAGCGCCCAGAAGGCCGAGAAAATGGGAGAAGCGAGACTGGTACCGCCGATCCCAGGCAAGAGAGCCTGCTTGCCGGAGATGGTGACGACAATGGCCACGCCGGTGTACGGATCGGCTAAGGCCGAGACGTCAGGCAGTTGGCGGCCAGTTCCAGGGATTGCCGCCTGCCAGGAGGGTTTAGCGAAGACCACGCTTTCGCCGCCGCCGGCGCCACCGATGTAGCCTATCTTATACGGAGGATCTTGGACTGCACCGCCTAGTTGCAAGAGCGTGAGATCGTTACCCCACCCGAGTTCTTCGTAACCGGAACCATTCGGATTGTTCAGGATGCTTGTGCCGCCAACACCTGTTGCATAGGGTGAGTCCGCGGGAATTTCCGCCGTCCCAAAAGGAGTGCCGAAGCCGTCGTCGCCACCATCGCCGGTCGAGTAGTGAAACGAAATGCCTTGTGCCGCAGCGCGTTCGAGCACCAGGTTGAAGGACTCTGGTTCGAGGTTACCCGTGAGTTGCTCGGAATCCACTTCCCAACTGTCCGAAACCGAATTGCCGAGATGATGAGTGGTGATGTAAGTCATTGCATCCTGGAAGTCCTCGTTATCCTGTCCCGCGGAGGCGACCACAACAATCTTTGCTTTCGGAGCAATGGAATGCGCCCACTGAACATCGAGTGCGATCTCCACATACCAACCGGTTATTATTCCGGCATTTGGGTTTCTCGGCGGACCTTCCGGATAGACCACCTGTAGGGTGGAAGAATTGAGCAATGGCAGCCCGCTCAATGTAGAGAATGCATTGGCATCCGCGAGCATCTCGGGATACCCATAGGCTTCCAGCAGAACAATTGTTTGGCCAGTGCCATCGAAACCTTTTGCATAGGCAGCGGGCAGGCCATAGTGCGATTGCAATTGAGCGCTGGTAAACGCACAGGTTTTTGTGGTGTTGTCGTACTCATTACCGAAATACACGCCCGTGGGCAGCGATTGTCCGGGAGTGGTGAAGAGGTACGCGGTGGGCTTAGTGAAGCAAACGTCCGTAATCACGGAATCCAACCCTCCAAGTGCGTTCACGTTGCTCAACGGGATTGACGCCCGAGGTTGACCGGTCCGGGGATCGCGAGCGCGCGAGAGAAGCGGATGCACTTCGGATCTTTCGAGGCCTGAGACAGTGGCCACCAAGTCGTTGGCGCTTCCGGTCAGGCGCGCCTCTTCGACGTGCGCGCTGAAAGTCTTGTTCTGGCTGGTGGTGAACTGGTGAATGTGCGTTTGAAAGGCGCTCTCTACGTTGGCAGTTGTTCCGTGGACCCGAACGGAGAATCCGAGGGGATCGGTAGAAATCACGGATAAACCATGCTTTTCAAGTTCCTGTTTTACAAGGGCCACTTCACCGGCGCTGGGAGCGAATTTCTGCAGGTCGGCATTCGTCATCCATCTTTGATAAGTGGCGGACTGGGGATTGTAGAGCTGTTCTACAGCCGCGTCGAAGGCCGCGCGGTCGTGCATCTTCAAATGCACAGTGACATTCATTCGCTCTGCGGATCGACGGAACCTTGATCTATGGCTTGTTGAGTGACTTGAGGGACATTGTGTTCGACCTGCAGAGATAGAGCCGTACCGGCGGCCGAAAAGAACAATGTCGTAGCGAGGAAAGAGGGGACAGTTACTGCAGCAAGTAACTTAGACTTCATGAACTCTCCTGTTCGAGTTAATCGATAAGCTTTACCACGATGTAAAGGTGAATGAGTGGCCTGCGGCCGTTTCGGCTTGCAGCAGAAGATCAAGACCGGTGATCTAGGATGTACAAGTAATGGGACCTCATTAATATACACACTCTTTTCAATGGCGTACAGACTTTGTTGTAGCTCTTTAGAGATATCCCTCGGTCGCCGGGTGCCCTTTAGCCAGCGGCGAGTTGGCAGCCGTCAGCCGGATAACGAGGCATACGCTCTACCCGGCGGCTTGCATTCGCTGATGTGCGGGGTTACCTCGAAGAAAAACGGTGGGACCGCATCCACCACGCTAGTGTGGAGCTTCCGCGTCCGAACAGGCGCAAGTCGCAAGAGGCGTATGCCCGCAGATGCCTGCTTCCTATTTGGCATGGTCTACCACAAGCGGCGGCTTTTCCGCCTCATCCCAGAGATGCGCGACGAACATTCCTACCGGATAGAGCAGCACGCATAAAACGACGAAGCCGATGAGGATCCAGAATAAGGGGTGGCTGTACTTCTGATCAGTCCGCTGCTGTTCTCGTTTTCGTTTAGTTACTCGGACACGAGATCTCGGGGCCTGGCTAAGTATCAAGGGGTGTGCAGCCGTCCGGCTAAGTCGAGCATGCCGGAACTATTGCCAACGCGCCCTGTCTTTTCCTGTCAATGAACGCTCGCGTACCGCAAGCGGGCAGGGGATGAGGGACCTGCAGCCAGTCGTGCTCAGAAAAGGAAGCGCTTAGAAGGTGAAGCCAACTCGGCCGACAACTGTTCGCGGCTGTAGGAAGTGGGTGCCGCTGAACGTTGAGAGAAAGTTGTAAACCGCGACTTTGTCCGTTAAGTTCTCAACCTGTACAGATGCAGTGATGCGGCGCAATCCTTCGGCGTGACGAAGATTATCAGTGCCCACCGCCAGATTGAAAACGTTTCGAGGCTTCACGCGATCTGGATTGTGATCGTCGTTTTCGGCGCCGGTCTGCGGAAGTTGAAGCAGCGTCGATGTGCCGTGATCACACGGCGAATTCGCGTTGAACGGAGCCGTCAAGGTGGCGGGAACTCCGTTGCAGGCCAGTCCAATATCGACTTGCTGTGACGGAGTAAGGAGGGAAATGGCAGTACCTACGTCAGGCACTCCACTGACGACGAGGCCGCTGTCGTATCGCCAGATCCAGCTGACGTACTCGGCATTACGCGGACGTTGGTAGCGCAGCACGACCGTAGACTGAAAGGCCTGGTCATGGTCTATTCGGAACACGCCTGGCGGAACCACGGACGTGTTCAGCAAACCGCCTGACTGCGGGGGGAAATAGCGAGCCCTCGTGTGTCCCGTCGTCCAATAGGCCATAAACCCGTGGATGTTGGTCGTGCTCACCCGGCCAGTAACACCGTCCAGCTTGGATTTGTTCCAGGCTATCGGAAAGGTGATGGTGGTGTTTTGGAGAACACTGAAGTCGTAAGCATTGGTGGTGTACTTCCAGAAATAATCCGCGTCGATAATCAAGTACTTGCCAATACTCTGCTGGAAGCCGGTGTTGAACTGGTTTCTCCTGCCCGGTGAGATGGCCGGCGTTTCATTGACGCCTAGAACTGCCAACGCCTGGCCGTTGGTCAGCCCCGATGCGCTTGAAAGGAGCAGGTTTTCGTTAAACGGCGTTTCAAAGGTCCGGGTGTAGGCAAAGCGCAGGACCGTGTTGGTTCGCTTGAAGTTGTAGGCGGCACCCACGCGGGGCTCCGCCGCGCTCGCCGATGTCAGGCCATAATACATGTCCCCGCGCAGCCCTACGTTCACGAGCAGGTTCCCGAAAGTGATCGAGTCCTGAGCGTAAAACGCATACTGATTGATATTGTGAGTTGCCCGGTACTGAAACTGCGCTCCACCTCGCGAGAGATCAAAAGGAATCAACCCGGGCTGGAGGTTCGGATTGGCCGCGTAGCCGAGAGTCTCACACGTATTCGGATCCGTGACGCTGGAGTCGGTGATAGCGTTGCCGCTTCCGTCGTTGCAAACGGCGTTAAAGGTCGGATCTGTGATCCCGAAATTGAAGGACTCAATTAATCGAGTTTGCTTCAGATCGGTGCCGATTTTGATGTTGTGACGGCCCTTGTTGATGGCGAGATCCGCCCGCACGCCATAGTTGAAAAGCTGTCTGCTCTGGCTTTGTGTAGAGGGACTGTCATTGAAAGGATTGGCGCTCGGATAGTAGTTGAACTGATCTTTCCGGGCATACGGATTCACGGTGAGTAGGGCATGTCCGCTGAACGTGTGTTGGTAGCCCGGCGCTATGTTCCAGGTAAGAACTCTTTGCCGCTGGTCCTGGGTGAGTTGATCGTAGCTGTTCGGAATCTGGCTCCAATTGCGGGCAAGGAACACATTGAGGTGAAAGGCGTCTTGACCATTCGGCTGGTAATCGAAATGGTCGAAGACCGTTTGATTGTTCCCGATGTCGTGGAACGGCAGGAATTCGGGCGTATCGAAGAAACGGCCGCTGCGGGTTCCGTCCAGTGCAATAAAGTTTCCGAAGCGCTCATTTCCCAAACCGTAACTGACGTCGCCGCCGGTTGAGCCGAATGTTCCGTAATATGTTTCGACACTCCCGAACTGCTTCCCGGCACCGAGCCCCGATCTGGTTGTAATCTGGTCCACCAAACTCGTTTTGTCGCCAAACTCCGCCTGGGGAGCGCCGGTGATGAGTTCCATGCTCTGTATGGCGCTAGTAGGCAATTGCGTCGAAAACACCTTGCTTTGCTGATCGCTGATAGTTTGTCCATCGATGACAAACGAGACTTGAGCGTGGTCGCCTAATGGATGGAAAAAGCCATTAGCATCGGCGGCAACGGCACCTGTACTGAACGTGATCGCCTGACTCAAACCGATGCCGGGGTCGAACGATGGAAGCTTTGAGATGACGCTCCGATCCACATCCTCATGTGGCGTAGGATCGTTTTCCACCAGGTCGGCGCCGGTTGCTTCGACGTTCACCGTCGTCCCGGCGCCGGCGAGCGACAGTTTAGGATTCATATCGACGGGAACAGCGTTTCGTATCGTCACATCCTCCGTGTACTGCGCGAATCCGCCCGCCGAGATGACGAGGTGATAAGGATTAGGCGGCAGGTTCGTCAGGCGAAACTCGCCAGCGGGGCTGGACTTGACACTTTGGGTGTATCCACTAGCGGGATTGACAACAGTAATAGTGGCGCCTGGTACCGTTGCACCCGACGGATCGTTCACGGTCCCCTCAATTGTTCCAGCATTTCCTAGCGATTGCGCTGACACCAGAGTGGGGCCGGTAACAACTATTAGGCTGAGCAGGCCGGCAATGGCGATTGTTCTCACGAGACTTAGAATTC
>CAXUCT010000101.1:0-9835 GCA_964249415.1 uncultured Bryobacteraceae bacterium
TAAAAGCGATATCGGCACCCTAAGCAATTTCGGAGCCGATTCATTTTCGCTCCCGCGTGTAGATTTTGCTATATTACTGTAAAAAATTTAAGCCTTTAGTTGACATTTACAGTTTTTAAGTAAAAATTCCCGAAATATTTGATCCTTCCTATAGCTTTCCCTAGTAAGTACTAGTATAATCGGTACGCAAAGGCAGTCTGGAATAGTACTAATTCTCTCGGGAGGGACGGGTTGCGCGCTTTAACCGTTGACGTTCAAGAATCTGCTGGACGTATTCTCTGCTGTACCATCTTCAAACCGGGTGGTAGAAAGCTATTAGCTAAGGGGCACATCTTACGCGACGAGGACATACGTCTTCTCGAGACCGAAGGTATGCACCAAGTCTGGGTTACAGAATTGGAGGACGGCGAAGTCGGGGAAGATGATGCCGTGATGGCCGTGGCTCAAGCCATGTGCTGCGGATCCGTCGAGATTCGCTTGGCGGCAGGAGGGCGAGCAAACCTGATCGCCACGGAAAACTGTTGTGCGCTCGTGGACGACGAATTGCTGAAGCAGATTAATTGCACCAGCAGCGTGGTGATTGCGACAGTCGCAAACTATCGTTTTGCGCGGGCCGGAGAACGCGTCGCCACAATCAAGAGTGCGCCGTTTGCCGTGGCTCAGTCGCAACTTGACATTGTATTGTCCATTTTGAATGAGCGCGGCGCCATTCTTCAAGCTCGTCCGGTTCGCGATCCCGGCGTGGCGGTGCTGTACACGGATCCGGTGCACGGCGATAGGGCACGAACCCTATTCGAACCGGTGGTTCACCAACGCATGGAGCGATTTGGCGCCAGCCTTCGCTACGCGATGAGCGCCGTGGAACAGGAGGAACAGGTGGCCCGCTCTCTTCAGCATCTGCTCCGCACTAAGCCTGCCGTTGTTCTGGTTGCTTCCACTACCGCACCCGCCGGTCCTGAAGACGTGGTGGGCAGAGCTTTGGTCCGCCTGGGCGCGCATGTGGAAAGATTTCTTGCGCCCGTAGAACCCGGCAACCTTATGATGCTGAGCTACAAGGACGATGTACCTATTGTGTCCGCACCGTGCTGCTTCCGGTCAGTCAAACCGAACGTTTTGGACTTGGTGTTGCCTCCAATCCTAGCCAAGTACCGGATTTCCGGTTGGGAAATTGCCTGTTTGGGACACGGTGGACTTCTGGCTTGAGTTAGCCCCTTCTTTGTTTTCCGGCCGGGCGTCTTGAAAATGCCCGGCCTTTTTTGCTTTCCGGCGCGGGAGTTATCATGAGGATTCGAATCCATGCCCGACCACCCGGCCGCGGAAGATACAGATGAATTGAGCGCTCGCGTTATTCGCGTCATTAGCCAGACCCAGCGCATCCCCGCCGATTCCATTTCCCTGGATAGCACGTTTGAGCAACTGAAAATCGATTCGCTGGACGGCATCAACATTGTGTTCGCCATCGAGAACGAGTTCGGCATCAACATACCGGATGAAGGCGTGCAAACGCTGCATTCCGTGCGGCAAACCGTGGAAGGTGTGCGGAAGCTGATTCAGGAGAAGAGCGAGCCCGTCTCCCCCGGGGCGGCATGAACCGCGTGGCGGTCACGGGTCTGGGGCTTGTCTGCGCGCTCGGCAATAACGTAGCCGAATGTTGGACGTGCCTGGCGGCCGGTGAAAGCCGCATTTTCCCTCTCACTGATGCCGGGTCGCCGCCGTATAAGTTTCAGAATGGCGCCGAGGCTCGGGATTTCCATCCATCTGAGCATTTTTCCGACAAAGAGCTGCTCATGCTGGAGCGTTTTGCGCAGCTCGCCGCCGTGTCCGCTCGTCAAGCGGTGGCGCAGAGCGGCCTCCGTTTCACCGGCACTCTAGCCGACGAAACCGCTATTGTAACGGGCAGCAGCGTAGGCGGCCAGTTTGCTGAAGAGGAGGGTTACCGGCGTCTCTATCGTGAGAACAATCCGCGTATTGCTCCTTTGACGATTCCGCGCACGATGGCAAATGGGGGGGCCAGCCGGATCTCGCTCGAGTTCGGCATACACGGCCCAGCTTACACGGTTTCTACCGCCTGTTCCTCCTCCAACCACGCTCTGGGGCAGGCTTTCTGGATGGTCCGCAACGGCCAAGTCACCGCCGCCGTCGCAGGTGGGAGCGAGGCCGTGTTTGCGGAAGGCTTGCTGCGCGCCTGGGAAGCAATGCGCGTTGTCTCTCCCGATGTCTGCCGGCCGTTTTCCGCCGATCGCCGCGGCTTGTCTCTGGGCGAAGGCGCGGGAATGCTGGTTCTCGAGGATTGGGAGCACGCCCAAGCCCGAGGCGCGCGCGTGCTTGCTGAAATCATCGGCTTTGGTATGAGTTCGGACGCTCATCACATCACCCAGCCCTGCCTGCAAGGACCGGCGAAAGCTATGCAGTGGGCGCTTCGCGATGCACAGATCACGCCCGAGCAGATCGACTATGTGAACGCCCATGGCACCGGCACGCCCGCAAACGATGCTACCGAGAGCGCAGCCATCCGCGCTGTGTTTTCCGGCCACGCGGACCGCCTGCTTGTCAGCTCCACCAAGTCCATGCACGGGCATACGCTGGGCGCTGCCGGAGCGATTGAAGCCATTGCTACGGTTTTGGCATTGCAGCACGGCCTGATCCCTCCTACGGCGAACCATCAGGTGGCTGACCCTGCCTGTAACCTGGACGTGGTTCCCAACCACGCGCGTCCGGCACAGATTGAGACTGCCATTTCCAATACCTTCGCCTTCGGGGGCTTGAACGCCACGCTGGTAATCAGACGGGTGTAAAAATTCCTCCGAGCAGGTTTTTTGTCTTGCCGCATCTAACCGCATGCCGGCTTAACACGCTAAGCTATTTGTCGCCATGAACATTTCTATCGGGGCTGATCACGCGGGTTTCGACATGAAGGCAGAGCTTATCGAGCTCGTAAAAAAGCTTGGCCATAATGTTCACGATGTGGGCACGTTTCAGCCGGGCCAACCGGACGACTATCCTGATTACGCCATTCTGGTCGCCGAAGACCTGCGCGCGGGGAAGTCAGAGCGCGGCATTCTGGTGTGCGGCAGCGGTGTAGGAGTATCTGTCGCGGCTAACAAATTTAAAGGCGTCCGCGCGGGTCTTTGTAACGATCACTACTCCGCGCATCAGGGCGTGGAGCACGATGACATGAACGTGCTGGTGGTGGGCGCGCGGATTATCGGGTCCATGACGGCCCAAGATGTAACTGAGGCTTTTTTAAAAGCCATATTCAGCGGCGAAGAGCGTCACGTTCGCCGCCTCCAAAAGGTAAAGGCAATCGAACAAAATGAGTTCCGTTAACGCGCAAAGCGCCGCAGGTACTGAAAGCTTTTCGTACTCGCTTCCGGCCGATGTTGAGCAGGCGGTTCAAGAAGCCCATAAGAAGTGGGACCGCTCGAAAAATACCGAGCGGCTTTGGAAAAAGGACGCCTCGCTGTGGACGGACACGGACGAAAGTAAGTGGCTCGGTTGGCTGGATATCGTCGGTCAGGAGCTAGCCGATGTCTCGAAATTCAAAGCACTGGCGGCCGAAATTCGTGAGGACGGGTTCACTCACGTAGTGCTTCTCGGGATGGGTGGCTCCAGCTTGGCTCCGGAAGTGTTTAGCCTCACCTTTGGAAGGCAGGGGCGTTCTCCGGAACTCCTGATTCTCGATTCCACCGATCCAGTGCAGATCAGGGCTCTTCGCGCCAAGATCGATCCCGCTCGCACACTGTTCTGTGTCTCCAGCAAGTCCGGCACGACACTTGAGCCGAATATCTATATGCAGTACTTCTTCGAGGAGACGAAGAAAGCTGTGGGCGATCGCGCCGGTCATCACTTCATTGCCATCACAGACCCTGGATCGAAGCTGGAGGGCGTTGCTGAAAAGCTCGGCTTTCGCCGCGTGTATCACGGCGTGCCAAGCATCGGGGGCCGCTTCTCCGCGCTGTCCGATTTTGGACTCGTGCCGAATGCCGCCATGGGGCTCGATACGGAGCGTTTTCTGAAGCGCGCCGCTCTGATGGTGGAAAGCTGCAAGAGCTCCGATTCGACGAAGAACCCTGGCGTTTCTTTGGGGCTCATTTTGGGTACGGCGGCTGTCAAGTTCAAGCGCGACAAGGTCACGCTAGTCTGCTCGAAATCCATCTATGATCTGGGTGCCTGGCTCGAGCAGTTGCTGGCGGAATCCACCGGCAAAGAAGGTCACGGCCTGATTCCCGTGGATCGTGAGCCGCTCTTCCCGCCTGATGATTATGGCAACGACCGCCTGTTTGCCTACCTAAAGTATTCCGCCGATAACGACTCGCAGATGGAGTCTGCCGTCTCGGCTCTGGAGAGTGCTGGTCAGCCAGTGGTTCGCATTGTATTGAACGATCTGTACGATATCGGCCAGACCTTCTTTCAATGGGAAATTGCAACCGCGGTGGCTGGTTCGTTGCTCGGCATCGATGCCTTCAACCAACCGGACGTCGAAGCCAGCAAGATTGCCACTCGTGACCTGACGTCCGAGTTTGAAAAGAACGGCTCGCTGCCTCCCGAAAAACCAATTCTGGAGCAGGATGGCATGCAGCTGTTCACCGACAAAGCCAATGCGGATGCACTGCTAAACGGCGGCAACACGTTGGGCGCCGTGATCCGGCAACACGTGGACCGTCTCAAGCCGGGCGACTACTTCGGCCTGCTGGCTTACATCCCCATGTTTCCGCAATACGAGGAAGTGCTGCAGAAGATCCGCGCTGAGATTTTGGAAGCCAAGCACGTCGCGACGGTAGTCGAATTCGGCCCTCGCTTTTTGCACAGCACAGGCCAAGCCTACAAGGGTGGGCCGAACTCCGGGGTATTTCTGCAGATCACGTGCACCGAGCCGGACGATCTTCCGGTTCCCCAGCAAAAATATACGTTCGGGGTTGTGGAAGCAGCGCAGGCACGTGGAGACTTTCAGGTGCTCATGGATCGGCACCGGCGCGCGCTGCGAGTCCATTTCACTACCGACATCATGACGGGCTTGAATCATCTACGAGATCTTATCTGCGCCGCGCTCGCGCATTAACCAACCATCGCAGAGGTCCGGAGCAAAACAGAAACTTCTCACTAGTTCCGGACTCTGACTTAGCAAGGAAGAATATGGCTGACATTAAAGTTTACGGCGCCGATTGGTGCCCTCTGACAAAAAACACAATCGCGCACCTGAAGGAAATCAACGTTCCGTATCAGTACATCAACATTGACGAAGACCGCACGGCCGCAAAATGGGTAGCTGAGCAGAACAACGGCAAGGAAAAGAAGCCGACCGTGGATGTCGACGGTGAGATTCTTAGCGAACCAACTGACGATGAATTAGATGAGGTTTTGGCGGGCAAGGGTTTGCTTCAGTAGACGGCAAGCCTCTCAGGGATTCTTTAGTCTCTCAAATGCTTCCAGTACCTGTCCGGCTTTTCGAGAATGCCTTTTGTAATCAGGTAATGCGAAGTTTCTTCGAGCGTAATTGGCGCAAGAGCACCTGTATCGAAGCTGATAATTTGAGCGCCGGGATATGTCATTAGAATAGGCGAGTGGGTTGCGATTAGGAACTGAGACCTACCGCTCTCGGCAAGCCTGTGGATGAGAGCCAATAGGGCGAGTTGGCGGTTGGGAGACAGGGCGGATTCCGGCTCGTCCAGAATGAATAAGCCTGACCCTATTCGATTCTGGAGAACGGCAAGAAAGGCCTCGCCATGAGACCGCGTATGCAAGGACCGGCCGCCAAAACGTTGGTAGGGATCTCCGGTGAAGTCGGGATCACGCTTACGCTCATCAAGAAGCGACGCGAAGTGTGCCTGAAACTCTGCTCGAAGGAAATAGCCATCTCGCGGTTGTTTACGAAAGGCTGGCCGCAGCACCTTCGACAGTCGGCTCTCGCTCTCCGGCCCGGTGGTGTCTGCGAGTTCGTTGCGACCCCCGCCGGACACGGGAAATCGGCAGAGCGCGGCTATGGCCTCAATCAGGGTGGACTTACCTGTCCCGTTTTCCCCAACAAAGAAAACAACCGGCTCGTGGATCGTCAGATCGAGTCCTGTCACAAAGGGCAGGTTGAAGGGATACGTGGTTTCCGGCGGCAGTCGCTCAGGAAGCACCTTGACCCCCAGAAGATACGGAACATGCATTTGCGATTCTAAACAGGATGGTAGGGAAGAGTGGAATTACAGGTCCGCCAACATCATGTAATTCTCACCGTCATGAAGAAGTTGATCTGCAAATCGTCACCTAGTTACTCAGTTTGCCTGCCAAAACGGATAACATTCTTTAGCTCTTTGCATTTACGAATGCGCCTTCAGAATCTGCTCCAGTATCTTCGGAATCTCAAACACCGCTTGATTGCTCAACGCCGAAATCTTCTCTTTCATCTGCGCGAGTCGATCTGTCGACAAAAGCTCGCTCGCCGCGCTCTCTATTTGCGTGAAGTTGTTCAGCACGATCCCAACTCCTTCCTCGCGAACCCACTCGGCGTTGTACCTCTCCTGAGGCAGTGTCCAGGCGTTTGATTCCAGGATCACCGGCAAGTTCATCTGTAACGCTTCCGAGATGCTACCGGGCCCTGGCTTGCCAATGAAGAAATCCGATAGATGCATGTAGTACGGAATTTCTCTCGTGAAGCCTTCCACGACAATCTTATTCCGCGTCTTCAGCGCGCTTAACCGCTGGCGCAGCTTTTGATTGCGCCCGCAAATCAGGATCAGTTGCAAATCAAGCTTGGAATTCCCAAGCCGCTCCGCAATAGAAAACATCACGTTTGAGCCTTCCCCGCCGAACAGAACCAGGCCCGTTGGCAGTTTTGGATCGAGACCCAGGCGAACGCGCTCTTCCTCCCGCTCCCATGCCGGCGTTTCATAGAAGTGTGGCCGCAAAATCATACCGCTGGTGGCGGCTATTCGTGATTCATCGTGTCCTTGCGCCCGAGCCTGCTCCACCGCTCGTTTGGTCCCGCAAATGAAATATTGCTGCTGCTTCTCCATCCAGAAATGAGGCGGATAATCCGCCAAGTCCGTCAGGATGGTGACGAATGGCACTCCGGGTAGCGCTTTTCCCAGGCTCTGAAACATAGCCCGGTTAAAGTTTGGAACCAGCGACACGACCATGTCCGGACGCTGCTTTCTCCAGAACTCAGTCAGTAATTTCACCTGCGCCGAGTGATACAGCCGTATTACGCCGTGCATCATCGGAAGCAGGTAAGGAGACCCCAAAGTCCATCCCTTGGCGAGCATCAGATTATAAATGTCCTGCATGCGAATGCGCGTCACTTTGCGAAACACATCCAGCGGATCCAGTACCTCCTGCAGATTCACAAGCCTCACATTCCAGCCGTAGTTCTGTGAGGCGATCACGGACTGAAGTGCCATGGCTGCGCTTCGGTGGCCTCCGCCCGCGTCGAAGTACATGAAGTCCAAGGTCGGCGTCTTTTGCAAATCTCTATCGTACTGGCCGGGTGGCCCGAAAACCCGCGATTCGTCGAAAAGACGCCGATGTATGCCTAGTTAACCAATGTTTGTTACGCCCGTCACTGAGCTTTAACGCAGTTGGCCTTACAAGGAGTCTGGGAGAGTGTTGGCGATGCTCAATCTCGTAGACTGGTTACAAGGAAGGGCTTCATGACGGCCCGTCACACCATGCTTCAGTTTATTGCCACGGGCGATCACAAACTGATGCGCAAAGTAAACAAGTGGCCCGCGCCCAAGTGGATCCGGTTGTGGGCCATCGTAGCCACGCGAGCCGGGGACGGTTGGCTGTGGTATCTAACCGGACTGTGCGTTTTATTGTTCGGCGGGGACACCCGGTTTGCTGCCAACGCTGCTGCCGGTTCGGCAGCCATCGTGGGCATTGGAATCTTCATCTCGCTCAAGAAAATATCCGGGCGCAAGCGACCCTGCGAGTTGGAGCCGCATTGCTGGGCTCACCTGTTGCCGCCTGACCGGTTCTCTTTTCCCTCTGGTCATACCATTACCGCGTTTGCCGTTGCCGTCGCCATCGGCTCGTTCTATCCCCTCGTGCTCCCGGCGTTGTTATTCTGCGCCGTGAGCATCGCCGCCTCGCGCATCCTGCTTGGCATGCACTTCCTCAGCGACGTGGTGGTCGCCGCAATCCTTGGATCGGGGCTGGCACTCAGCAGTCGCGCGCTCTTCTCATAACGGCCGCAATCGGCGCGCCGGTGCGCGCCCGTTATAGTGAATGAGGGCCGCCAGCACCACGGCCATGTGGATAAGACCGGTCATCTCTACAGGGTCTAACGTTCCTCATGCTCCGCCGCATATTTCTGTCTCTTTCCGGAAGCCGATCCCTACGGGGATGGATGGAGCACTCGCCGTTGTCGCGAAAGCTCACCTCCCGTTTCGTTGCCGGCAGCACGCTGAGTGACGGTATTCGAGTTGTCAAGAAGCTCTCTTTTGAGCACACTTTCTCGACGCTCGATTTTCTCGGTGAGAATGTCACCTCGCTGGACGAAGCCGGTCACTCGAAGGCGGCCTATCTCGCGGCCTTGGCTCAGATCGAAGAGGCACAGCTTCCGGCCACAGTCTCCATCAAGCTAACGCAGTTTGGGCTCGACTTCTCCCAACAAGCTTGCTGTGACAACGTCGTTGCGCTGCTCGAACAGGCGCAGCGAATGGGTAGCCGCGTCGAAGTAGATATGGAGTCCAGCGAGTACACAGACCGTACGCTCGCCGTAGTGAAGGAACTGCAGCAGAGGTTTGCTGGAAACATACGTGCCGTGATCCAAGCCTATTTATGTCGCAGTGAGGCTGATATCCGAGCGCTTTCTGCCGCCGGCATTCCAGTGCGGCTTTGTAAGGGGGCTTACAGGGAGCACGCCCCAGTTGCCTACGCACGCAAAGCCGAAGTAGACGCGAACTACATCAAGCTGATGCGATTGCTTCTAGATGAAGGCAGTTATCCGGCCATCGCAAGCCATGATGAGAAGATCATCCGCCAGGCGCTACGTCATATCGAGGAACAAAACATCGCGCCGGATCGTTTTGAGTTTCAGATGCTTTATGGCATTCGCCGTGACCTTCAACGTGAACTTGTGGAGCGGGGCTTCCGCTTGCGGCTCTACGTTCCTTACGGGGATGCCTGGTACCCGTACTTCATGCGCCGCTTGGCGGAACGGCCCGCAAACGTCGTTTTTTTGGCGCGAAACTTGCTCCGGAATTAAATCGGTACTAAGTTTCAGAACCTGTTTTCCGTGGGAGCGAGTCTAATGACTACGAAGCAGATGAAGTATTGGCTTTATTTAATCGCTAAGCTCGCGGTTGCAGGTGGAGTCTGGTTTGGCATTCAGGCCACGCTCGATAAACTCTATCCGGCGCCTCCCATCCCGTTGGCCCGCTTCGGACCCCCTCAGCCGCTGTTCCTTCACGACATGTTGTTCACCTTTGTCACGTTAGGGATCTGGTTAGTAGGCGCTGGGCTGTTCTGGTTGGTCTTATGGGACCAACGGCGTCGCTGCCGCACGTGCCTGCGCCGCTTGGTTATGCCCGTCAAGACAGGTTCCTGGGGGCACATGGTGATCTTTGGACGTCCTAAGACGGAGATCATCTGCCCATACGGTCACGGCACCCTGCGTATCGAGGATCTACAGATTACCGGGCGGCAACTTCCCGATTGGCAGCCGCACGACGACAACATCTGGAAAGAGCTAGAATCGTATTATCAGGCTCCCAAGTAATCGAGGAAGTCACAGGCTTCCAGGTTGAATTGACTTTTTGCCCGTTCTTATTAAAGTTCCTGCCAGGCGGGGTTCGGCTCCCGGTGGTCCTCGTCAACCTGCCAGTGTCCTAATTAAATTTATCGCTTT
>CAXUCT010000101.1:9845-11954 GCA_964249415.1 uncultured Bryobacteraceae bacterium
ATCGCTTTCGGCGCACTCGCCTTCCTGGCGATCGCAATTGCCGTCCTCGCCTTTTATTACACCAAGTATTCGCGCCTCACCGACGAAAAGCTTGCCCAAGGACCGTTCCCGAATTCGTCTCTTCTTTACGCCGCCCCACGCTCGGTTGGAATCGGCGATCCTGGAACGCCACGCCAGTTTGCCGCCGCCTTGCGCCAGGATGGCTATGTCGAAGATGCGCGCACCAACCCGGTGGGCTGGTACCATCTGCGCGCAGACGCAGTAGAGGTTTTTCCCGGCGACCACTCCTACGCCGGTTCAGAGCCCGGCGTGGTGCGATTTGACGGCGGCAAAATTTCATCCATCACCGGGCTGAGCGACAACCTGGCTCGTACCGAGTACACTCTTGAGCCTCAGTTGCTCAGCAGTCTCTATGACAAGAATCGCGAGAAGCGCCGCCTGGTGCACTATGACGACATCCCGCCAGTGCTCGTTCACGCGGTGATCTCGATTGAAGATAAGCGCTTCTTCCAACATTCCGGGTTCGATCCCATACGGATTGTCAAGGCACTGTTCGTCGATTTGAAAGCACATCGAAGTGCCCAGGGTGCATCAACCCTCACGCAGCAACTCGCGAAAATGCTCTGGCTGGACAGTCGCAAAACCTGGACGCGTAAGTTCGACGAGCTGCTGATTACGATTCACCTAGAGCGCAAGCTGTCCAAGGAAAAGATATTCGAGTATTACGCCAATGAAGTAGATCTTGGCCGTCGCGGATCGTTCGCCATACGAGGTTTCGGGGAAGCTGCCCAGGCGTACTTCGGCAAGGACATCCGCAACTTGACGCTGCCGGAAGCAGCCACTTTGGCCGGTCTCGGGCAGGAGCCGAGCTTCCGAAATCCTGTTCGCTGGCCCGAGCGAGCGAAAGCGCGACGCAACGTTGTGTTGGCCCAGATGCTGGAGAATAACTTCATCTCGCAAGCTCAATACGAGGCTGCGATTCGGGCCCCCATGTCAATCGCCCGTCAGGGAATCGAATCGGCGGATGCTCCCTATTTCGTTGATCTCGTAAACGAGCGCTTAGCAGATGAGTTTCAAGACCGCGATTTTCAACAGTCGGGTTCAAAGATCTACACGACTCTCGATCCAGACCTTCAGCGGGATGCTGCCGAATCCGTCGCGCTAGGTATGCGTGAGGTGGACGCGATAGTCGCCAAGCGTCACGCTGCCGGTGCGGCGCTTGATGAGCCGCAGGTTGCGCTGATCTGTCTTGATCCCCACACGGGAGAAGTCAAAGCCCTCATCGGGGGAAAGAATTACGGCGTTAGCCAGCTTGATCATGTGCTGTCGAAGCGGCCTTCGGGCAGCATTTTCAAGCCGTTTGTCTACGCCGCGGCGCTGAACACCGGACTCTGGGATCATCCGGATCCGATCACGCCCTCCACTATCTTTCAAGATCAACCGCGCACGTTTTTCTTCGGTGGGAAACCGTACGAGCCCACCGATTTTCACAAGGGTGAGTGGGCGGGCGATGTAACGCTGCGCACCGCCTTCGCGAAATCGCTGAATGTGCCCGCAGTCGAGGTTGCTGAAGCCGCGGGATACGGAGCCGTCGCCGATTTGGCTCATCAAGCCGGGCTGGCCGACATCCGCGCGACACCGGCCATGGCGCTCGGCTCTTACGATGTCACGCCCATGGAGATGGCTCAGGCATTCACGATGTTTGCGAATGGCGGCTCTATGGTCGGGCCCCGTTTGATCTCCAGGATCGTCGGCAAGACCGGTGGCGACGTTTGGTCATCTCAACCGGAAACGAAAAAAGTCCTGGATCCGCGGGTCACCTTCCTGATGGTGAGTTTAATGCAAGAGGTCCTTCGCAGCGGAACTGGCGCAGGTGTTAGGACTCGCGGCTTTAGCCTTCCTGCGGCCGGTAAAACCGGCACTTCTCACGACGCTTGGTTTGCCGGCTTTACCACTAAGCTGTTGTGCATCGTTTGGGTGGGCCTCGACGATTATCAGGACCTGCGCATGGAAGGCGCCAAAGCTGCTCTTCCCATCTGGACGGAGTTCATGAAGCGCGCGCACAAGCACCGCGCTTACCGTGATGTCGCCCAGTTTGACGTTCCTGAA
>CAXUCT010000102.1:0-342 GCA_964249415.1 uncultured Bryobacteraceae bacterium
AGCGGGTGCGATTAGGACGCGCCATGCTGCGAAATCCCGCTTCTCTGGTCATCCTCGACGAACCGTTTCGCGGGCTGGACCGCGAGAAGCGGCGCGAGCTTCTCCTGCGAGCGCGGGCGTACTGGCAGGGCTCGACGGTACTTTGCATCACTCACGATCTCGCCGAGACGCGAGGATTCCACCGCGTGCTGGTGGTGGAGGGAGGGCACGTGGTGGAAGATGGCACGCCAGACGAATTGTCATCCATGGGCGAATCGCGCTACTCCCAACTTCTTCGAGCGGAAGAAGAGGCGCGAGCAGAGATGTGGTCGAGCACGGCTTGGCGAAGAATACGCGTTCACT
>CAXUCT010000102.1:352-1423 GCA_964249415.1 uncultured Bryobacteraceae bacterium
TTGGCCGGCTGCAGAAATCGGCGCGAGTGTAGCCGCCCTCACAGCCAAAGCGGGTCTGCTAAGTGCAGGCCGGAAATCGACGGACGACCCTCACTTAAGCGCCTTCGAAAACGTAGGAGCGGCCATTGAATGGCACGCCAGATACCTGGGCTGTGACGCCGAAGCGATGGAGACCACGTTTCAAGATCTCGAAAGGGAGCTGAGCGCCGCCCATCCGGCGCTGCTGAAAGTGGGCGAAACAGGCTGGCTCGCGGTTCTCGATAGCAGTGGACGTGCTCTGCGAGTTTTGACTCCCGAGGGAGCGACGCGGCGTGTTCTGCTCCGAGATGTTTGCCGCCGGATTCGATCATCTGTCGACCAGCCCAGCCGTCCGGATTGCGAACGGTTGCTACGCGAGACACAGCTCTCGCCGGAAAGACAGCGGAAGGCCATCGTAACTTTGTTAGCGGAGCAGATAGCCGGTAGAAGATTCGACCAGTGCTGGATTCTGCGTGTTTCTTCAGGAGCGCGCGTCGGACCGTGGCTGCGTCAGGCACATGCGCCTCAAAACGGAATCGCACTGATTGGAGCACACGCGGCACAGTACGTTTTGTGGCTGGCCTCTTGGACCGTCTTGGGCAGCCTGTCATTCGAAGGGCGTTTGCATCGTGGGTGGTTGCTCGCGTGGGCACTCCTGCTGATCACGCTGGTGCCGTTGCGCGTTTTAACGACGTGGCTACAAGGACTGCTCGTCGTCGGCGTGGGCGGCATTCTCAAAAGGCGGCTGCTGTGGGGCGCGCTGCGGCTGGAACCCGACGAAGTACGGCATCAAGGCGTGGGAAGTTTTCTTGGGCAGGCGCTCGAAGCCGAGGCTGTGGAGACGCTGGCCTTGAGCGGCGGGATAACCGGGTTGCTGGCCGCGATCGAGATCGTGGTGGCTGGCTTTGTACTCGGCCCGCTCGCGATTGTGCTTTTTCTTTGGACTGCCTTGACGGCCGGTTTGGGGTGGCGATTCTTCCGGGCTTACCAGCACTGGAGCACCCTTCGAATGAGCATGACGGGCGACCTGATCGAGTCCATGGTGGGCCACAG
>CAXUCT010000102.1:1433-11817 GCA_964249415.1 uncultured Bryobacteraceae bacterium
GAACGCGGCTGGCGCAGCAGCGGCGGGATGAGTGGCATGATCCGGAAGATCAGGCGCTCGAAGGTTATCTACGAGCTTCGCGTCTAACAGACCGCATGGCGACAACCCTGATGGCGGCGATTCCGCGCGGATGGCTGCTGGCCGGATTAACGTGCCTGGCCCCAACGATCATCTCCGGGCAGGCTTCCCGAGCGAGAATTGCGGTTGCGTTAGGCGGCATTCTGCTTGGGTATCAGGCCTTCAAAAAATTGACGGCGTCTTTCGCGGATGTCGCCGCAGCCACAGTGGCTTGGCAGCGTATTGCAGCGCTCTTCCATGCAGCGTCCAGGCCTGAACATCTCCGGCAAGTTTGGGATAAGTCCACCGGCTCAGCGGAAACGGTCATCCGGGCGGATCGTTTGAGCTACCGCTACCGCAAAGGAGGCAAGCCGGCTTTACAGGCTGCGGATCTGCTGATCCGCCGGGGGGAACGCGTGCTGCTTGAAGGATCATCGGGCGGCGGGAAAAGCACATTGGCTTCGCTCCTAGCGGGATTGCGTCAACCGGATGGAGGCCTGCTGCTGCTGAACGGGCTGGATAGGCAGGCGCAGGGCGATGAGCATTGGCGAGAGCAAGTTGTATCGGCGCCGCAGTTTCATGAAAACCATATTTTGACCGAAACGCTGGCGTTCAATCTGCTCATGGGAAGGCGATGGCCCCCGACCGAGGAAGACCTGAAAGAAGCCGAGGCGCTATGCAGAGAGCTGGGGTTAAGCGACCCATTGGACCGCATGCCGGGTGGCATTATGCAGATGGTGGGCGAAGGCGGCTGGCAGCTCTCACACGGCGAACGCAGCCGCGTCTATGTCGCCCGGGCATTGTTGCAGAATGCCGAGCTGGTGATTCTGGACGAAAGCTTTGCGGCGCTCGACCCCGAAAATTTGAAGAGCGCTTTGGAATGCACTCTCCGCCATGCCGAAACCCTAATGGTGATTGCTCACCCGTAATGGATTGAGCAGTCCGTTAAACTGGAACTCTAAGGATTTCATGGCAGAAGAGAAGCAGACTACCACCCAGCAAAGCGGGCATGCCGCATCAGCTAGCATCAAACAGAAGGATGGGTTGTACCAGGCCCACTATCTCGGAAGCGGCACATTCAATATAGTGAAGCCCAAGCGCAAGGACAGAAAGCGGCGGCAGTCGGCATTGAAGGGCACCACGCGCGGCGCTCGCAAGTAAGGCTCACACTCTCCTACAGGTTCTGAGTCACTTTGCTGAGCGTACGCGGGCGGTCCGCATTCAGGCGCTTTACCTCGGCCAGGCTTGAAGCAAATAGTTGCGCCGGAATGATGTAGGGAATCGGAGTATATAGATCTTCGGCCAAAGGACCGTGTGACCCCAGCGTAGCCGGAATTGTCAGCGGCGGCAGATCCAGACCTGGAGCTGCCGGGATTTCCCTGTTGCCGCGATCCGTGATCATCAGCATATCCGCTTGAATGGTCTTTAGTTTCTCCATCAGTTCACACATAGGCTTCCAAGTGACTCCGGGCGGACAGAAGAGAAACGCCGGGAAAGCCGCTTCGAGCATCGCGATTGGACCGTGCAATAGATCCGCGGACGAGAAGCGCTCCGCAACTACGTAGCATGTCTCCATCAGCTTGAGAGCAAATTCAAATGAGTTTGCATAGTTCAAGCCTCTGCCGACGCAGACAGCGTGCTGCATGAAGCAGTAGCGTTCAGCCCGGCTGCGGATCTCCGTTTCCAGCTCCAGAGCGGCGGCGGTCCAATCCGGGAGCCGCTGCAGATCGTGTTGCTCAATAGGGGCGCCGAAAGCGCGCGCCAACAAATACATGCATGTAAGCTGACCCGTATAGGTTTTGGTAGCCGCTACGCTCTTCTCCTTGCCGGCACGAACCAGAAAGGTGTGTTGGGCGAGTTGCGCAAGCGTGCTCTCGCTCTCGTTCGTTATGCCAATTGTGAAAGCGCCGGCTGACTTGGCCTGTTCGAGGACCTGGTTGGTATCGGTGGACTCGCCCGATTGAGAGATGGCTACCACGGCGGCATCCTTCAGATCCAAACGCGCCCCGTAGAGCGTGGACACCGAGGGTGCCGCAAGCGAGACAGGAATGCCGGTTGAGATTTCGAGCAGATAGCGACCGAATTGGGCAGCGTTATCGGAAGTGCCTCGGGCGGCAAGCACAATCAACCGCACTGGATGCTGCTGAAAGTAAGTGCGCAATCGCTCCGCACTGACCCATTCAGCGTTAACCGTTCGCTCAATAGCCTCCGGCTGCTGCCGAATCTCATCGCGCATGGTTGACATGCTTGTCACCATAGCAAAGCAACAGGTCTTTGGAAGACTACAGTAGAACGCGCTCGCCCTGTGCCGGGCCAAGCAGATATTGCGGGCTGACGGTGGACGACATAGGCAAGCGCGTAATGGTGGGCTTAAGCAACAGCAGTGTATTGCTGGTGCGAGTGTCACGGGTATTCTCACTCAACAGCTGGTTCAAACCGGAGATTTGCGAAACTCCCACCAGCCCATTTCGGGTGATGCTGTGCGAAGTTAGATCCAAGCCGGCAAGAACTGCCCATTCCCCCTCGCGCATGCTCACGCTACCTTTGAACTCTCGCTCGTCAATTTCAGGGATCGTGCTGGGGGTCTGCGCACCCAGCGCTGTGAGGGCGGCCTCGAGCTCCAAACCGATTTCCCCTTCACCATTGATCCGCGGCGTCACTTTCAAAACGATTCCAAGATCTTCAAGAGTGACTTGCCCAATCGGGTTATAGATTGACCCCGCCTGTTGGCCGGCGCCGGCATAGAGGGACTGAGGAATTGGATATTTGTCGCCAATGTGAAGCGTTGCGGTTTGACGATCATCAACCACCACGGTCGCATCGTAAAGATTACGGCTGAAGGACTCCGAATAGGAGGCGAATAAGTTGGCCTGGGTGATGCCAACACCAAAGCGGCTCGCACCCCCACTGAATGCCATAAAAGCGGCGCTTTGGATTGAGTTCGGCAGCACGGCTTTCAAGCTGCCAAAATTGCCGAAATCTACCAACTGGAAGGCGGTGGGAAGCCCAAGCCCATAGTGAAAGCTTCGATCCGAATCAAAGGTCAAAAATTGTACTTCGAGCGAGAGTTGCCCCCTAGGCAGGAGCACGGATTCGAAGAGAGAGCGGGCCGCCTGAGCGCGTGAGTAGCGATCGCGAATCAGCACCGTGCGGTTGACGCTGTCCCAGCCGATGGTGCGCAGGTTGAGTACAGTACGGATGGCCGTAGCAGCTTCCACCAAGTCTTTTTGCTCAAGCGAGTTCGGCAGGGGAAACGTCAACAGAATTTGGGGCTCCAGTTCCGTACGCTTCGTCTCCGAATCACGCGCGAAGAACAGCACGTGCTTGGAGATGGAGAAAACGAAGGTGTGCGTTACCGCTGTGAGCGCTTCCATAGCGGTGCGGAAGTCGGCACCATCGATTTCGAAGTGTAAATTTGGCTGCGGTTCGAGTTGCGGATCCCAGATGCCGCGCACGCCGTAGGCGGCTGAGACCTGCTCTAATAGCGTCTTCTCGTCGGCCCGCATGTTGAAGTCGTGGGTCGAGAGGTTCGGCTCAATCCGGGGCAGCGGCTGAAGGTTGCTGTCGCTCTCCCAGTCACGCCGGCTAACGGCCTCAATGGGAGGCTCAGGCGTTGGACGGCTCCGCTCGACTGCCTTGATGTCCTCCGCAATATCGGCGCTTTGAATCTGCGCTTGCGTCAGTAGTTTGGCGGCCGGCGCTAGAGCATCGCGATTGGCGCGATAGGTCGGATTCTGCGGATCGAGCGCCGAGGCCTCCGCATACAACATGTAAGCGCGTACTAACTGACCGGAGGCTTCCGCCTGATGGGCCTCACTTGCAAATTTTGCAGCAGCAGGATTGGCGGCGGCCCCATAGGCAACCGCCACGGACAGCAGCGCGCAGAAGAAAAGAAGACACTTCAATACTGTAACGACGTTTCTGGACGTTCTTGCGTGCATTCCGGGGCGCAGCGCCGAACCGCTGAGTTAGTGCCCGGGCGCCACGTAGCCGGGCGGATGGGCGGCGCCTTCCCCGAAAAAGTACTCTTCCATCTGCTTCAGCAGGAACTCCTGAGCTTCCGGCGTGCCCAGGTTTAGCCGGTACTCATTCATGATCATCTTCATCTGTTCCACCCACATCTTCCACGCATCTTTCGAGACGTGTTCGTAAATGCGCCGGCCCAAGGGATGGTTGTCGAATGGGACTTCATCCAGTCCAGGCAGTTCTTTTTGCAACTTGACGCAGAAAATAATCCGCTCGGGCTTAGCGGCCTGCCCGGTCGTGCTAGCCATGGCAATCTCCTTGGTATTTCTACCTTGAGGATAGCCCAGCCAACGCGCGGCCCACGATAGAGCAATCAGCTAAAAGAGCCTGCACCGGCCACTCTTTCGGAGGGGGCAGCGCGTGGGGCATGCTCTTCTCTCTCAAAGACCCGCTGCTGTTCTTTCTCGAAAAAATGGGCGAATCGCAATGGACCGGAGGAATCCACCGCAACGTGCTGGTGAGCAGCTTTCAGATAGCGCCGAAGGATGTCCGGCTTGGCTGACTTGCGAATGCGGAAAGCCTGCAAATCAAGAAGCAGTTGCAGCTCACACGGAGTAAATGTGTTTCGACGGAGCGTTCCGCCAATCAGTTCCTGAACGAGCTGGCTGAGCGACGTCAGGTCAGGCCGTTCTGCTCGTATGTCATTCAAGTAAAAAGGTGCATTCCTATTTGGAAATATCTAAGGGATATTGTGCGATTCGGGCGGCGGCTCAGGCACTTGCCCTATAGAACCGTGCTGCCGGGCGATCACGACTTTCTAAGATTTCTCTTGCACTTGGGATTAACGCCTACTTGGGCGGACGTTCTAGGACTGCTCGCTTTCATTCTTTTATTGAGCGGTTTGGACGATTTTGTCCCGGTGGAGACGTGCCTATGGCATGGCGCTTTCGACGCCGTCCAGTCGCCTATCCAAGAAAATGAAAGCAGGCAAGTGAAGGAGCGGCGGATCGCCATATTTGTTCCTTGCTGGAAAGAATCGGAAGTAATCGGAAACATGGTGCGCCACAATTTGGCTACCATTCGCTACCGGAACTTTGATTTCTTTCTGGGCGTATACCCTAACGACGAAGCCACCATCGAAGCCGCCGAGAGTCTGGCCAGCGCGTTTCGCAACGTGCACGTTGCCTTATGCGCCGATCCCGGTCCCACGTCCAAAGCAGATTGCCTCAACTGCATCTATCTTCGAATGCGGCAGTGGGAAAAGGAACACCGGTCGCGTTTCGATACCGTCGTGCTGCACGACGCTGAAGATCTCATTCATCCAGACGCACTCGCGCTGATCAATGAGGAACGTCGCCGCTATTCGATGGTGCAAGTGCCGGTATTGCCGCTGCCGACTCCTTTTCATGAGTTTACGCATGCCATTTACTGTGATGAATTCGCAGAGTACCAGACCATCGACATGCGCGCGCGGCAGTTGAGCAGCTCTTTCGTTCCCTCGAACGGAGTGGGTACGGGCTTCGCCAGGGAGATTTTGGATCGTCTTGCGAGTGAACGGGAGGGGCGAGTTTTCGATCCGGCAAGTTTAACTGAAGACTACGAGATCGGCGTTTTCATTCATAATGCTGGATATCCGCAGTTGTTCGCGCCTATTCGACGCGCCGGAAATGGATTTGTAGCTACTCGAGAATACTTTCCCCGGCACGCGGCGACGGCGATTCGGCAGCGTACGCGTTGGGTGACGGGAATCGGGCTGCAGACCTGGGAGCGGTACGGGTGGCAAGGATCCTGGAAAACACGCTACTGGTTTTGGCGCGATCGCAAAGGGCTGCTGGCGAATCCACTGGGTCTGCTGACAAATGTCTTGTTTGTAGCGGGAGTGGTGGATTGGATTGGGAGCGCGGCGCAACACCGTCCGTGGGCTTTCGCGGTCTCCAATCCAGCGACCGTGACGCTCTGCTGGATGACGCTGGTCTTGCAATGCTTTCGTCTCGCTGTACGGGCAGTTTGCGTAGCGAGAATCTTCGGATGGCCTTTCGCGATGGGCGTGCCACTGCGGGTTTTCCACGCCAATCTGATTAACTGCTGCGCTTCCGTCCGCGCATTGTGGCGCTATGGCAAAGCCCGTGTCTTACATCGGCCGCTGGTTTGGCTTAAGACGGAGCATTCGTATCCTACGCGGGATCTGCTCGAAGAGCATCGGCGTGAACTGTCCGATGTGTTGGTCGCTTCCGGGTACGTACCGGACGAAGCGCTCTCACCGATAAAAGCTCAGGCGGCGAACGACCTGGAAATGGCGGACTTGCTCCTATCCAAAGGCATGGTTTCCGAGGAGGATTTATGTCATGCCATCAGCCTGCAATCCGGCGTGCCCTCCGCGCAAATTGACGTACGCCGGGTGAAGCGGCATGTAGTGCGAAGCCTTCCGGCTCACATAGAGAAGCGCTTCGGCGTGGTTCCATTTCGCGTAGAAGCGGGCCGCATGCTGGTGGCGGGAACTCGCGTACCGCCCTCTACCCTATTTGAAGAATTGAAGAGCTTTACGCGCCTGCGTATCGATTTTCAGCTCGTGACCCCAGGCAATTACAAGCAGCTTCGCTCGCTGCTTTGACCCACTAGCGCTTACGCGATTGCTTCCGCAGCGGATTGAAGATGTCGAGGGGCGAGAAGTCAACGATCTTCCACTTGCCGCCTCGCGACATAAGACGAACGGTGATGTCCGCTGCGCGTTGTTCGCTGCGATTCGTGCTTGGGTCAGTTAACGTCAAAGTCCACGACACGACGACGGTCGAGCCGGTATGGGTGTCCTGCTCATCGGTTACGTCAACTTCGTTCTCTATTTGAAAGCTACTCAGGCTTTGGAAGTAGCCGCTCAGCTGGTCATAGTTCTTGTACGACTTATCGAACGGGACCATTGCTTGCTCAGCGTTCCCGGAGGTTAAAGCGGTACTAACTTCGCTAATCTGCGCGCGCATGTCTCCGGCGCGATCAGCAAACGCGGGGGTTTCAAACGAGACCAGAATCAGAAACGCGGCAGCATGTCGCGCCCGCCGCCAGCGGGTTTGTTTAGGTGCGGTAGCTGCCATTGATCTGGACATAGCCCTCGGTGAGATCGCAAGTAAAGAAGCGAGCTTCCCCTTTGCCTCTGCCTTTTAGGACGACGCGGATGGATATCTCGGGTTCGCCTAGCTTCGCTTTTAGTTGTGACTCATCGAACTCAGCGGCCAAGCCATTGTGACAAACTTGCGTCCCTTGAAGCGAGATGTCGACATCCGCGGGATTGAACTTAACGCCGGAGTAGCCGGCCGCGGCCAGTATGCGTCCCCAGTTCGGGTCGCTTCCCGCTACGGCCGTTTTGACCAGCGGCGAGTTAGCAATAGCGCTCGCTATTCTGCGTGCCTCCTCGCCAGTCTTGAACCCGATAACGTTCACCGTAATCATCTTGCGCGCCCCTTCGCCGTCCGCCGCTATCTGTCTGGCAAGGCTCTCCATCACCGACTTGATCGCCTCCTGCAAAACTTTTCGTTCTTTGCGGTGCGGCCGGACCTTTGACGCGCCATTGGCGAGCAGCGCAACGGTGTCGTTGGTCGACATGTCGCCGTCTACGGTGAGCGAATTGTAGCTGCCGTGAACGCCTTCGGCTAGCATTTCGCGCGCTTCCCCAGGCGACAGAATGGCGTCGGTCATCAAAAAGCCTAACGTCGTCGCCATGTTCGGGTGGATCATGCCGGAGCCTTTCGTCATGCCCGCGACGCAGGTTGTGCCGCGGCGCATCTGCACTTCTTCAGACGCGACCTTCGTGCGTGTGTCGGTAGTCATCATGGCTTGCGCCACTGCCTCAAACGCGTCAGGCAAGAGCTTCGAGACCAGCGCAGGAACAACGTCAATCAATAGTTTTGAATCCAACTCCACGCCGATCACACCGGTCGAAGCAGGCAACACGTACCGGGACTTCGTATCGAGCGCCCGGGCCACAGCTTTCGACGTAGCCAGTGCAACTCGCTCCCCGGTGCGCGTAGCGCAGTTGGCATTGCCCGCATTTACAAGCACGGCACGCACCTGGCCACCGGACGATTGCAGATGCTTGCGCGCCAGTCGAACAGGCGCCGCCTGCACCGCATTCGTTGTAAACACGGCTGCAGCGGCGGCCGCGTGGTCTGACACGATTAGGCCTACATCGTCCTTCCGAACCTTGCGAAGGCCCGCGTAGGCAGCAGCATAACGATACCCAAGCGGCAGCTTCAACTCCACTCTCCCAGCACTTCGCTTGCGGACAGCTTATAGCCGTTCAGGAAAGCCTCGGCGCCCATCCGCTTCTTCCCGGCCGGTTGCACTTCTTCGAGCTCCAGAGCAGTGCCGTCTCCTGATCCCGCCAGCAGCTTTCGATTTTCAATATGCAGCACACCGGGTAGGATGCTGTGCCCCGTGGCAGGTTTCGCCTTTGTGATGAGAAGCGGCTGCCCGCGAAAGGAAGTATAGGCGCCCGGCCAAGGCGTGAAACCCCGCAGACGATTGCAGATCTCCGTAGCAGGCATGGACCAATCAATGCGTCCATCTTCCTTTTTCAAAATTGGAGCTAGAGTCGCTTCCGCATCTTTCTGTTTCTCGCGCTGTATCGTACCCGCCTCGATCTGCTCAATAGCCCTCAGGAGAGCTTCGGCGCCTAGGGAGGCAAGACGCGCACTGAGTTGGGGAGCCGTCTCCAAGGGCCCGATGGGAGCCGCCACCTTGAGAAGCATGTCACCCGTATCAAGGCCGGCGTCTATCTGCATGATCGTCACGCCGGATTCCGTTTCGCCGTTCGCAATCGCCCACTGTATTGGCGCCGCGCCGCGATATTTCGGCAGCAGCGAGGCGTGAACGTTTAAAATTCCGTGGCGAGGCAGATCAATAATGACTTGCGGGATGATCTGCCCGTAGCCGACCACCACCATCATCTCTGCAGCAAGGTGCCGCAACTGTTCCAGCGATTCCGTGCGTCGTATGCGTTCCGGCTGGTAAACAGGCAAACCCAGTGCGGCTGCCGCGAGTTTGACGGGTGATTCAGACAATTGATTGCCACGGCCTTTGGGCCGGTCTGGCTGAGTGAACACGGCGGCCACTTGATGCCCGGCCGCCGCCAACGCATGCAGCGAAGGAACTGCGAACTCGGGAGTGCCAAGAAACACAACGCGCATGTGGCAGTTTCCGGCGCGGCGCCCTAATCCCACTCGCCGGCTTTTTGCAGTTTCTTGATTTTCCGGCGAATGAGATCCCGCTTGAGCGTGCTGAGGTGATGAATGAAGAGAATACCGTTGACATGATCGATCTCATGCTCTAAGGCTCGCGCCAGCAGCTCTTCTCCAGCCAATTCAATAGCCTCGCCCTTCTCATTCCGGGCGCGTACGGTGACGTTGTTCGCGCGCGTCAAGGGTTCGCGGAATCCAGGCAGGCTCAGGCAGCCTTCTTCCCCGGTCTGCTTACCCTCGCGAAAAGTGATCTCCGGATTGATGACAACGAGTTTCTTGCTCTCGTCTTCGCCTACGCTGATATCGATGATGCAGATCTGCTTGCCCACCCCAATCTGCGGGGCGGCAAGGCCGACGCCCTTCGCCGCGTACATGGTCTCCCACATGTCCGAAATCAACTCCTGCAGTTCAGGACTATCGAACTCGGTAACAGGCTCCGCGGCCTTTTCAAGAATCGGATCGCCGTACTTCAGGATCTTGTAAATCATCAATAGTTTCTTACTTGAGCCAGGTAGCCGTCGTAATTCCGCTTGGACTCCCCAAGCGAATCGCCTCCAAACTTCTCGAGAAACGCCTGTGCCAGCACCAACGCCGTCATAGCTTCTCCAATCACTCCGGCCGCCGGCACTACCGCCACGTCGCTCCGTTCATAAGCTGCCAGAGCCGGTTCTCGCGTAGGCAAATCGACCGATTCCAATGGCCGCCGCAAAGTCGAGATCGGCTTTAGAAATCCTCGCACTACGATGTCCTGCCCGTTCGAGATACCGCCTTCCAAACCGCCCGCCCGGTTCGAACCGCGATGAAACTCTCCCTCCGGCTTGCGGTAATGAATGGTGTCCTGAACGGCGGAGCCGTAGGATCGCGAGCCGTGCTCCGCAAAACCAATCTCCACGCCTTTCACAGCCTGGATTGACACGATCGCCTGCGCCAGCCTGCCGTCCAGCCGCGTGTCCCAAGTGATATGGGAACCCAAACCCTGCGGAAGGCCATGCGCCACTACTTCAAAGATGCCGCCCACCGTGTCTCCGGTGCGATAAGCATGGTCCACGGCCTCCTTCATGCGCTTTTCAGTTTCTTTGTCAACGCAGCCGAGCAGCACGTCGTCCCGTTCACTCAATGCCACAATCTCGCTC
>CAXUCT010000103.1:0-11814 GCA_964249415.1 uncultured Bryobacteraceae bacterium
AGTTCGTAGATTTGCTGATTTAAGGTATTGAATTGTAGGGCGTAGACCAGACCATCGCACGGTGAGTCAAAGGGCGCCCGAAGATGTGGCGCTCGAAAGAGGCGCGAAGGGAGATGTTTGATGGCAGGACGTGGGCCGCAGACTTTCAAAAAGCGTCAAAAGGAACAGCAGCGTAAGGAGAAGCAGCAAGAGAAGCTGGCGCGACGCCTTCAACGGAAACAGGATGAGGCGAATGGAATCATCCGTCCCGATACAGATGACGATATCGATGACGTCGATGAGTTGGAAGATGGGGATGAGACTCCTCAGACGATTGAGATCTCGCCTGGCGTGAGGATTCCGATCTCCGGGCCGGTTGAGTAGTTAGTTCTATTGTTCTGGATCGATCCGTGCTTGCTTTGAGGACGGGTCGATCTTTTGGTTTTATTAGCGTTATCATGCTGCAACGCGGTCGCGGCGATTAGACCATCGATAGCGGCCAGCATTATTTGTCACGCAGCGCTTAATCGCCAGATCAGCTCCGCTCCGCCGCGCAAACTCCGAGAGGAGGTTAGTGTCCAGCAGAAATCCGCTCACAATTGGATGGAGCGCGGACGGTCCTTCTACCGCTCAATTTGTAACTCCGATCCGGCGAACGGGAGTGAACTTAAAACGTCGATTAGAAGTTTGCCGATTGGGGCGCAAGCGTCAGCAACTCATCGATATCCTGAAACGAGCCGCTCTCTAGCTGTTGATTCAGACACTAATTGTGTATGAATGGGCTGTTTGATGCTCGTGATCGAAGCCGTGGAACACTTCCCACCCCATTTCCTTACGCGAATTGTCGCCGAAATTCCATTCGCAGACCATCTCCTTGCATGCGGCGGCGATGTTGATGACATTACGACGGAAACGGATTGAAAAGCGCACCGCTTGGCTTACCTTCGGATCAGTGATGTTGATCAAAATCTCGGCTCCGTCAGTCTTCGCGAATTCCTGGTGCAAAGCGTTTGGATAGATATCCTGGTGCATCTCCAAAATGAGAATATGCGCCATGCGGAGCGATTCCGGGTTGTCGGGGCGGAGGTAGTCCACAGTCCGGCTCCAGCCATGAGTGAGTCGCTGGTAATCGGGGGGCATGGATAAGAGAGGGGTTGATCCGACAGCAGCTGCCGCGGCCTTTGGGGCGAGAGCCTGCTTACGAATGGCTGCCTCCATGGCGAGATCGAGCTTGAGGGAATTGGTCTCGCGCTGGACGTAGTCCACTAGCGGAACGTCACTCTTAGCGGTAGTCATTGCGGCTAAGACCTGTTTGAACTCGTCGTTGGGAAACGGATCGGTAAAAGCGGTTCCGGCGGCTAAGGCAGCTTTAATGCGGGTCTCCCGTTCCTGTATCTTGGCTTCTAGCTCCGGAATGCGCTTACGGTTCACCTGCGCGGAGAGCAAGGCTTCGGCGGTTTTCAACTCCGCTCGCATGGCGACGACTTCGTCCGTGTTGGTCAGGCCCGACTTGATGGGATTCAGCGCGTTGTCGCAATGCTCCGTCATCGCGGCGGTATCTTGCAACTCCTTCAGTTGCCCGGCAAACGAGGGGAAGAACCAAGTCGCGGAGCGCAGATCACTTTCGATGCCTTGCAGTTTGGCGCAAATAAGCGCCGCCATTGCGAGTTCAAGTCTTCTCCAGCGCCGGTGGTTTTTAGCGCAAAGCATCGCCACTTTGCGCCGGAGGCGGAGCGCGCCCTCGCTGTTCGGCAGTCCGAAGTTGAACCAGATGGAGGCGATGCCGCCGATGAGCAAGAAGGTAGCGATCCAGAACAGGTTGCGTCGAAGCGGGCAGTGAGCGCGCCATCAGGCTTGAGAGTAGCGTCTACATTCAATTGCTGAAAGGCGGGAAAGGGCGGATTGCTGGGCGTAGTTTTAAGAGAGGGAACACCATTGCCCGGTATGACGAGCGCTTCCTTGTCGCGCAGCTCTGGTATTAGTAACCCCAAGGGAGCCCACTTCCGAGGTGGTATCGAGCCAAGTCATATTGGCCGCATTGGGAATGACTGTAACAAGGTGGTTGAATTGTGCAGGCGAGGGCATAGCGTAGTCCAGCTTGATGCCCATTCCGATCAGAGCCGGCCACGCCTCAATGCCTTCTGCTTTCAGCAATGCCGTGAAAAGAGTGTGCTTGTCTTTACAATCGCCATAAGCGTTGCTCAAACCTCGGCGGCGGCGTGAGGCTGATACCGTCCCAACCCGAGCGAAATCGAGATATATCGGAATTGAGTGCTGACGTAATCGTAGAGCGCCCGTTCTTTCGCCTCATTTCGTAGTCAGGCCCTGCGTCAGCTCATCCGCTTTTGCCTGCAAGGCAGGAGTTACAGTCACTTGCGTCCGTTTCAGGCCGGCATACCAGCGACCGACTTCATCCCAGTTTCGGAATGTAGTCAGCTGCACGGCAGGCAATGAGGTGGTGGCTTTGGCCAGGGCGGTGCGCGGTAGGCCTGAAGCGAGCGGCGGGCTCGTCGGTTCGGGTTGGTGCGTTTTCCAGAGATAGACTTTTCGATTCTCGCCCTCACTAACCTCTGGCTTGTACAGCGGACTTTCTACTTTCACGTATTTCGCTGAAGGCACGCTGATCTTCAGCGTTTCCGAGAGCACTACCTGGCCTTTAAAGAAGTAAGACGCATACCAGAATTGATTTGGGATCTCAGGTTTAAATTGAGTGAGCCGGAACTTGTACTCGAAAAGATCGCCCACACTGAGGCCCTTGACCGGAATCTGCTTCTCCCGGACGTCGGAATAAGTCGGGGCCGAGCGCGTGATTTCTGGCGAGACGTCCTGGGCGTCCGCCGCCGGGGTCTCGATTAGGGAGCCATCCCTTTTCTTGACTCGCACGTAAACGATTTCGAGTTGCTGAGTATCGGGCCGGTAAGGGACTGGCAGAATGCCAAAGGCCCGGAGCGCCGCCTCCGATTGCAACCGGACTGACAGGGCCGTCTCCCCCGTCCAAGTCCCATCGGCCTGGAACGCGAACTCTTGCGAGAACTGCTCGATTACGACGCTTTCAGCTGAGTAGTCGGACTTTGGAGCGCCAGGTCCCTGGCCCTGAATCGTCCCGGCTAGCAGGGTGAACGAGCATAGGAGTGCTCCGGCCGCACGAAACGCAGAGTAGCCCACTGACATGCTTGGATGAGAAATCCCCAACCGGTCTCCTCGATTCGGATACCATCTTTGCAAGTTGGCAACAGGGCTTCAAGATGGACCGGTACTAAGCCGAGTCAGTTGCGGGGGGACGCAGCAACAATCTTTTCGTAGCACTTCTGGCAGCAACACTATCCAATGGGTGGAGGTAGGTCGATGATTGATCCCAAGTTCAACGCACTGCCGGAGGATGCGCAGGGCGACTTTAAGGAAACTGCAGAAGAGTCTGTTTCTGGAGGAACCGGGAAGGCGAGAAAACCCAGGCCGGGGCTGAGCATTAATGACACGGTTGCGGCAAGCGCAAATCTGTCGGTTGGGTCACGCGGCGTGGATACGTCGGGCTCTTCAGCGGGGGCCGGTGCGGGCGCGGGTATGACTTATACAACACCTGGGGATGACGGCTCACCGGCTCCGAGCATTGTTCCGGGAGCGCGCAGTTCGGGAACAACGCCGCGGGGTGAAACGGCCTTTGAACAGACGCCCGCGACGCGAATGGATGCGTCTGAGGACTTGCCGTCGATCGGCAGTGAACGCACGCTTGGAAACGAGTATGCATTCACAAACGAAGAGATTTCTGCCGAGGCGTATGACCACTGGCACGAGCGAGGGCAGCCGCATGGATCACCGGAAGAAGACTGGGAGAGAGCAATAAATCGTCTTCGCGAGAAGAGAGAGCGAGAGAGACGGTCCGGCACGTCGGCTTAGGCAGATGATTGGAACCGATACTGTGGGGGCGGGGCTGTGGAGTTTACGATGATCCGGAAGTGCCAGGCGTGTGGAGCGCAGAATCGAGTGGCTGCGAAGCACTTGGCCGATCGTGGACGTTGTGGATCCTGCAAAGCAGCGCTGCCTCCCGCAGGGGAACCGATTGATGTGGATGCGAGTTCATTTGAAGAGATTGTCCGGACAGCGAGTGTTCCGGTGATGGTGGACTTCTGGGCGGCGTGGTGCGGCCCGTGCCGGGCGGCTGCGCCCGAAGTTCACGCTTTAGCGGGCGAAATGGCAGGCCGGGCACTTGTGTTGAAAGTCAACACGGAAGAGCAACCCGCGTTGGCGGCCCGATTCAAAGTGCAGGGTATCCCGAACTTTGTCGTACTGCGCAACGGAGAAATGGTGTTCCAGCAACCTGGATTGGTTGGCCGGGACCAGATGAGGCGTTGGCTGGAGTAGCAGGCCGTTTGATTGCCCCCGATAGACCACTGATTAACGTAGGGGGTTAAACTTATTTCTCAGCATCAATCAAGCGTAGCCGGTCGGCAGCAGTGGTGAGCGACGCTTTTTGAACCTTGCCGTCGCGAATGCAGGATGTGCAGGCACGAACGCGCTTTCCGGCACCGTTCACGAGTGCGTGCACGGTTTGAAGATTCAAGTTCCAGCGGCGGTTGCTGACGTTGTGGGCGTGGCTGATTTTATGCCCGAACTGCGGTCCACGACCGCAGATTTCACAAACTCTTGCCATAAGAACACACTTCCGGTTCGCTCTCTACGAGCGGATTAAACCTATACTGTATCACGCTTACTGAGAAAGGTACTCGACGGCTTTTTCGAGGACTTCATCGCGGCCGCCGCGGACGCCTTCGACGGTGGGCGCAACCGTAAGGGCGGGTTGTAACCCGAGCCGCTGTAATTGCCCTCCGTTGCCATGCCGCACGTCCTGGCCGGAGAACTGGATAGTGATGCCGCCGGGCACGAGGAAATTGGAGACAGCGCCGTCCGCGCCGGCACTGGGCGTACCGATGAATTCAGTTTTATTCGCGGCTTCGAGAAGCAGACCGGCGTGCTCGGCTTGGCTGACCGTGCGCTCATCGATAAGCATCACTGTTTTACTTTTGTACTTCCAGCCGGCTGCCGGGGAGATTTTTTGAACAGCGAAGTAGCTGGCCGAGGACGTGAGCGTTTTAGGGCTGGGGAGATCTGGACTCAGCGATAACGGGCCGGTGAAGATGGCAGCGGCAACGTCTTCACGATCCGTAAGGCGAGCAGCGATAGCCTCCACCGTTCCGCGCGAGGAGCCGCGCAGGTCGAAGATGATGGCTTTCGTGGAGCGAAACTGCCCCATCATGTTGTCGGCCTGCTCCGGCGGAAGGCGGTCGAGGTCGGCGTAACCTAGATTGCCGGAGAGCAGCTTGACGACGTCGCCGGAGCGCTGCTCTGCCAAAACGGAATTGTAACTGGTACTGCGCTTGAGGCTGATCTTTTGGATTTGGCCCCGTTGCGTTTGGATGGCAAGAGACGCTGTGGAATTTTCGGGACCATTCAGCAGACGCTGCATGATCCGGTAGCCCAGCCACTGCGATGTCGACGAAGCGATGTAGCGCTCTTCGCGGTGAAAGCGGTCGGCAATACTCTCGCCATCCATTTCCGTTATGATGTCGCCGGGATGGATACCAGCGTGGGTGGCGTTCTGATCCAGCACTTCGGTGATGACGGGTTTCTTTTCGACAAGTCGAACGCGCAAACCGACGGGCGCTTTGCCGAAGAAAGTATCTAGTTCTTCGCTGTGTATGGACGCCTGCGAATCTACGAGGTGAGCGATCATCTCCGCGACCGTGAGATGGTATTCACGCGCATCTTTGGCGGCGATAAATTTGGGCAAGTAGGAAGCGAAGAGGTCGTCCCAGTCTTGGTCCATGAGGTCTTTGTAAGCAAAGAAGTTGTGGACGACGGCCCAAATCTTGTAAGCGGCGAGGATGCGGTACTCGGTAGAAGGATACGGCGTGGCGCTATAGGAGCGTTCGGGTGGCGGCGATGGAGAGGCCGGAAGAGGCGAATGGAGAAGCGGGACGTTGGGGCCGGCCAGAGCGGCAGCGGCCTGCGCAAGCGCTGCGTCGTGAGCGACGCTTTTCACTTCTCGAGAAATGACGGGTTCGGATAGGCGAACGAAGGCTTCGACTCCCAGTCCCATGGGAATCACGACAGACTCCACGTCCGCGAATTGAGCGTGCTTCGATTCGGAGAGCACGGTGGTTTTGCCTTGCGCCCACAGGGCACATCCGATGTGAGGCAAGGGTGAGTTCCCGTTGAGGATGAAAGCGGCGCGGCGCTCCGGGGCGGCAGAGCTGCCTTCGATATGGATGCCGGGCTTAATGAAGAATGCAGTGTAGTAGGCAGACGGCGAAGGCGATTGCACAGGCAGGCCGCGGTGAACCCAGGAGAGATGCGCGGGCCCATCCAAAGCTGTCCGAGCGAGTAGCCCGCTTACCGAATCGTCTTCAAGTAGGCCGGAGAGAAGGTCCGGCGCTCCCCGTTCCACGCGTAGATCGAAGATGACGCGAGTGGCGGAAGCGAGGGCCTGCGTGAGTTGTTGAAGCGGGTCGGCCGCAGACTGGGCAGACTCGGTTTGAGAGACGAGAAGAGTTCCATCCGGGCGGTTTTCGATATGAAGCGACGCAGGGGAACGGGCCGGTGTATCGATGGTGGCGTCCGTAGCGGGATCGTCGAGCCGATCAAGCATGGATTGAAGAGCGGCTGCATAGCCGGCGGCCGTTGAGGCTGAGCGAATTTGGGGCAGAGCATCAACGAGAGCTTTATCCCAATCGAGGTCGCGATAGGCGAGGTAAGGATGGAAGTACTTGACGGTGGCCCAAAGCTTGCCCGTTGCGAGGAGGCGGTCGTTTTCTGACGAGTTCTGTGGCTGAGCAAACAGCGCGGGCTGCAGCAGGAGAAGCGCGGCCAGGAATGTTTTCGGCAAGGAACCGCTACGCCGGGGGACCGACAATCAACTGGTTGTCGACATCCTTGACGCCCTTGATTTTCTTCGCGAGCTTGGTGGCTTTCTGCTTCCCTCGGTCGGTATCGACGCGACCTTTAATAGTGACAACACCATCAGCAACAGTGACATCGTCAGCCCCGCCCTTGACGTCAACATCCGCAGCCAAGCGCATGCGGACCTGATCAGAGATGCGGTCATCAGAGCTTGGGTTCTTTTGAGCGGAAATGACATTCCCGCTCAACAACACAGCAAGAAGTAAGAGGCTTTTCATTCGTGCTTGTCCTCTGAGCCTATCATCGAGCGCCAGTCGACCTCATTGAGAAAAGACGGGTCTTCTCGCCAGTTCGGTTTCACCTTTACGAACAGCGAGAGTAAGACTTTGCGTCCGAGTCTGCTCTCGAGCTCGAGCCGGGCGCCGGTCCCGATGGTTTTGAGCATCTGCCCTTTGTTGCCGATCAGAATAGTTTTCTGGCCGGTTCGCTCGACATAAATCGTGGCGGCGATTTTGGTAAGCTTCGGGGTCTCTTCCCAACTATCGATCAGAATGGCGGTGGCGTGGGGCACTTCTTCGCGCGCGGCGCGCAGAATCTGTTCGCGGATGATCTCGGCCGCCAGAAAGCGCATGGGCTGATCCGTTAAGTAGTCTGCGGGAAATAGCGGCGGTCCTTCGGGCAGATGCTCCAGGATGAGATGCCGGAGGCCGTCCAGACCGTCGCCGGTGCGCGCTGAAACGGGCATGGCCGCGGCAAAAGGGAATAGCTCCATGTAGCGTTGAGTCAACGGGAGAAGCAGGCGCTTGTCGTCGACGCGATCAATTTTGTTCAAGACCAGGAGCGCTGGAGCCGATTTGTCGAGCGCGCTGACGGCGTGTTCGTCTTCTTCTGTGACGGGTCTCGTAGCGTCGGCGACATAGAGGACCAGGTCACGATCAGCTAGGGCGCCCCGAACGGTGTCCATCATGCGCTTGTTGAAGAGCGTGTCGGATTTATGAATGCCGGGCGTATCGATGAAGATGAACTGTGCTTCGGGCGTAGTAAGCACGCCTTGAATGGAGGTTCTGGTGGTTTGGGCCTGATGAGCAGTGATGGCAAGTTTTTCGCCGATGAGCGCATTGAGCAATGTCGACTTGCCGGCATTCGGGCGGCCGGCAATGGAGACGAATCCGGCGCGGTGCGGGATGTCGCTCATCTGCCGGCACCGACAGGCGTGTGAATGCCGACACGCGAGACACGCACCTGATCGACGCGACGTTCATTACCAGCGAGCACCTCGACGCGTATGCCGCCGCGTTCAACCGCTTCGCCTACTTGCGGCACATGGCCGAGCCATTCGGTGAGAAGCCCGCCAACGGTAGTGGACTCGGTGTCGTATTCGGGGCGGAAGTTAAGGAGGTCCTGCAAACGGTCGAGATCGAGATTGCCGGGAGCGACAAAGACGTGGTCGGATTCCTGATGCACGTCGCGATCCGGCTCGTGCTCGTCGCGTATTTCGCCGAGGATCTCTTCGACCAGGTCTTCCATGGTGGCAAGGCCGGCGGTGTTGCCGTATTCGTCGATGACGATGACCATGTGCGATCCCTCATGCTGCATGTCGCGCAGCAGTTCGGTGACGGGCTTGGTCTCGGGAACCAGGGGAACCGGGCGCATGAGCTCCCGGAGCGGTTTCGATTGGCGATCTTCCTCGTCGAGTTCGAACATGTCGCGGACATGCACGAAGCCGATGATGTTATCCACGCTGCCCTCATAGACCGGGATGCGTGAAAACTGCTCATGGATGACGAGTTGGCGGAGATCTTCAAGCGATTTGTCGACAGGGATGGCGACGATGGCGGGCCTTGAGGTCATCACTTCGCGGACGCTCTTATCCCCGAATGCCACAACGGAATGAATGAGCTTGCGGTCCTCTTCCTCGATGATGCCTTCTTCCGCGCCGGCGGTGATGAGGGCTTCAATGTTCTCGACCGAGTCGGCGGGAGCTGCTTCGCCGTGAGTATTTTTGTCCAGATCGAGAAGCGATTGGAAGGCTCGCACCAGCGCGGCCAGGGGCGCCGCGAACAGCGCAATGAGCTTGATAAACGGGAGCATCCGCGTCATCCAGCCGCCTGTTGAGCGCCGGTAGAGAAACATGGGAACGAAATAGGTTGACACCAGCATGGCAGCGAACGAGAGGCCGGTGGCCTCCAGCACGCTCTGCCAATGCTCGACGCCGGGCCGGACCAGGCTGCATAGGTAAAAGATGCCCACGAGGAAAAGCGAAACATGCTTGACGAGGGAGAAGGCAAGCGAGCCCTGGTCGGGGTCGAGCCCGATTTTCTGAACCAGCGTTTCGCGGAAAAACTCGAGCGAGGCTACTTCGCGCCGGCGAAGACGCAGGGATTCAAGGTAGAGAAGCTGAACGTAGGAGACAAACGCCAGTAGTGCCGTAAGCACGAGGGCGGCGATGAGACAAAAGGCGCTCATCCGGACCTCCGGGCGCTGGCGTTGGTGGCGGTGCGTGTAGCTCGGGCAGCCGGAGACGCATGCCGGGCGATGAGAGTTAAAGGAAGGTCAAGTTCTTCTCGCCATTTTCGCTCAGCCTGCGCCATCTGACCGCGATCGCGTTCGTGATCCATGCCGGAAAGATGAAGGACACCATGCAGCATGAGGATGCGGATTTCGTCCGTGCGGTGGTGACCCAATTCGGAGGCCTGCCACTCGGCGCGTTCGGCAGAGATGATCAGGTCACCTAGACCACCCCCCCGATCCCCTTCCAGTTCGCCGGTGCCGGCGTGAGATGGAAAGGACAAAACGTCGGTAGGGTAGTCATGCCGGAGGAAGGTATTGTTCAAGCGGCGCAGTTCCGCGTCGTCTGCGATGACGCAGGTGAAAGCCCGGCCATTGGCGACACGGGCGCCGAGAGTGCGGGCGAAGCTTCTGAGAGCGCGCTTTTCTTGCGGTGAGAAATTCAGATGAGTAGAAAGGGCTCGGAAGAGCACGGCGGTGTCACTTTGTGACATGGATATACATCAGGCGATAGATGGGAATTGTGGAATTTCAACGGAGGTATTCGCGAGTGGTTCGGACAGCGCTTCGGGCGTTGTTTCGCGCCCGAGTTTCAAGGCTAATTGGCGATTGACTCCCAACATTTCGTTGTAGCGATCGTAAGCTTTCACAATGCGTTGAACGAGTTGATGGCGGACGACGTCTTTGTCATTGAAGTTGACAAACGCAATGCCTTCGACGCCCGTAAGGACTTCGACTGCGTTGAGGAGGCCGCTTTTCTTGCCGGCCGGAAGGTCAATTTGGGTTTGATCCCCAGTCACGACCATTTTTGAATTGAATCCCTGGCGAGTCAGAACCATTTTCATCTGCTCGACGCTGGTGTTTTGGGCTTCGTCGAGAATGATGAAGCAGTCATTCAGAGTGCGGCCGCGCATAAAGGCTAGAGGCGCGATTTCGATGGTATTGCGCTCGATCAACTTCTCCACGCGCTCGGAATCCACCATGTCGAACAAGGCGTCGTACAGCGGGCGAAGATAGGGATCAACCTTCTCCTGGAGCGTGCCGGGCAGAAAGCCGAGGTGCTCGCCCGCTTCTACGGCGGGGCGGGTGAGAACAATACGGCTGACACGCTTGTTCAAGAGCTCAGCAACTGCCATGGCGACGGCCAGGTAGGTTTTTCCCGTCCCGGCCGGACCTATGCCGAATGTGAGGTCGTGATTTTCGATCGCGTCGACATAACGCCGCTGGTTTACGGTTTTGGGCGCGAGAACTTTTTTGCCGAAGGCGCGCGATTTGCCGCTCTCCACAAGGCGGCGGAGAGAAATATCGGGATCTGCCGTCACGACGCGCAGATAGCTATTCAGGTCGCCGTTATTGAAAATGTGACCCTCTTTGAGGAGATTCACATAATCTTCGAGGATCCGTTCGGCGCGGCGCACTTGGGACTCCTCGCCTTCGAGTTCAAGGAAATCGCCCTGCGCCAGGCGCGTGCGGACCTTCAGTTCGGATTCAAGAAGGCGAATATTCTCGTCACGAGTCCCAAAAAGCGACTCAATGCCGCTAGAGATCTGAACAGAAGACTTCATTAAATAGAAGAAATGCTGGAGGGATCACAATGCCGCAAAGGCCGGTGGAGGAGCTAAAAACGAAGAGGTATCTCGTAAGCGATGTTTGAACCCAAAGGCGCGAGCGCCGTAAGCTCATTCGAAGTTATTATAGCAGCTTTGGCGCGTATTTATGATGGGGAGACGCGGAGGAGGGTGGGGTGCTGTATAGCTTACGCTGACATCAAAAAGGTGTTTTTGGTTTGGGTCGGCAAGTTGGTCACAAAACTTTAGCAAAAATCTCAAGATTTTTTTCTCTTTTGTTTGTAGCGAGTTAGACGGAGGCGGCCACATGCGGGGTAGTAATCGGGCGACGATTTTGTTGGGGCAGCATGCTACGTTCTAGACGCTCGGGAGAACAAGCCGCGAGCCAAATACCACAGACAGGCCAGGACATCGATCCCGGCCGCTGCTTTTTTGGAGGCCACAATGGGCGTGCTGATCACAATGCCATCGCGCAACACGGAAGCGGAAACAGCGGAAGTGAATAACCCACCTGCTGAGGTGTCGAATGAGATTTCAGCAAACGCTGAGGCGCCGGCGAGCGCCACGTCAGCGATTGATTTCTCTGTCTGGAAGCGAGCCCCGAAAGAGCGCACCGCGGCTTACTTTCCGACGTACTCGACCGTTTCCAAGGCGATGCAGACGGCGATGCGCGGTTGGGTACGGGATTGGTTTGCAGACAACCCGGAGATTCTGCTGAGACCGCACACGGCCTATCCGATTCTGGTTTATCAATGCACGCACCCGTTCTCCGGGAAGCCGACCAATATTTTCACCTAATACATTCTGCAGACTGAATCTCTTAACCGGGCGTTCGCGTCGGCAGCCAACAAGCTGGGGCGTGAGC
>CAXUCT010000104.1:0-207 GCA_964249415.1 uncultured Bryobacteraceae bacterium
GACCCGTGGTTCCTCGACCGATACCATTCGATTAAACTGATTCTGGCCGTCGGAGATTACGATATTTGCCTGGGCGAGAACTTCCGGATGGCGCGCATTCTGGGGGAGAAGGGAATTCCGCACTGGTTGGATGTCTGGACGGGAGGCGAACGCCACGATTGGCCGCTGTGGCAGCGGATGGCGCAGAAGTTCTTCTGAGGCGGCAAG